>NZ_JACJDO010000014.1:0-87663 GCF_014163535.1 Pseudoalteromonas sp. SR45-4 | reverse complement strand
AATGGTCTAATCCCATTTAATTACATCTGTGCTTGCCTTGATGAACTGTGCCAGCCTGAGCCCGATATCGACAGCTTGTTACCCTGGAATTTTAAAACATAGGTGTAGTTCGCTAGACGCTCACGAATAATGTACACAAGTCTCCCGCGTAGGTTGGGCGAGCGCAGCGACACCCGACGATAAAGAGCATCAAAAATAGCTCAAGGAGCCTGTAGCCTTTAACAATCGTTGTATTCTCAAGTTAGAAATTCATTTTTAAAATCATTTTGTTGCAACTTCACTGTTGGTTTAATAAGTGACCTGTGTAAAACTACTGAGGTTAATTCAGTAAATCAGGTGACATGAATGTCAAATATTAAAGCTTGGAAACTTCTCAGCCTGTTTTGTTTGTTTGCGGTGCTTATGGGTTGCCAATCTAAAGAAGAGCAACTGCAAAAAACAATTCAAGAATCGATTAAAAAAGCGGAGGTTGAGCTATCACAGCTAGGTACTGCGCTTGATAATGGTAGTTTGCGTAATGCATTACTACTTAAAGAATACGGTGTTCAGCTTAAAAATCAGCAACCAGAACTTTCAAAAGTTGTTGATGTCATTACCCTTGACGCCACTCGTCAAGGTGCACTTTATAGTGGTTTAACACAGCGACTTAAAGATATTAAGGGCACCTACCTTATTCCTCCTTACGAAGATACTTTGCACAGTATTGACTTATTGCGTGAAGCTGCAAAGCCTACGTTATTTTCAGATGCGTTAACCGATCCTATTAATATGCTTGCGGATATGTCTAAAGGTAATTTAGCGCGTATTGGTGCTATTAGTCAGCAAGCTGAAGGCGCTGGAGTTGGTAACCAAATGGTGGGTAATCCTAATTATGGTAACTGGCAATCTAACAGCAATGGTACTAGCTTTTGGCAATGGTACGGTATGTATCGTATTTTAGGGGATGTATTCAATCGTGTTGAATATGGTAGCTGGAGCCGAGGTCGTAAATATAGTTATTACAACGATTACGGCCGCACGCGCTACTCAAGCCCAAAACAAATTAAAGCGCAGAGCACGCTAGAAACACGTACGCGTCAATCATATCAACGCCAAGGTAAGCAGTTTACTAGCCCTTATGCGAGCAAAAAAACGGGGGCGTCAGGCTTAAGCCGAAGTAGCTACACACCACCTAAAAGTCGCAGTAGTTATTCTCGTTCGAGTAGTTATAGCAATAACTCGGGCTCAGTTCGTAACAGCGGTAGTAGAACCTCTCGTGGCGTGAGCCGTGGTAAGTAAAAGAATAAAGTTGGAGTTAGAGTAATATGTATGAATTTAATGGAATAACAATGTGGTCACTACAAGCGCTGGCGATTGATTTTGCAATTATTGTTTTGCTGTTTGTGAGTCTTAAATATATTAAGGGTTGGGTATCTAACCTGCATGCTAATGATGAAATTACTGAGCGTGATAACTTTGCATTTGGTATTAGTTTTGCTGCGGGTTTAGTTGCATTGGCGATTGTGCTTACAGGTGTAAGCAGCGGTGCTTTTGCAGTGTCATTACAGCAAGAAGCTCTGCAAATGTTGGGTTATGGTGCACTGGCTATTTTACTTATTAAGCTTGGGCATTTCTTTCAAGATAAAGTTGCGCTGCGTAAAGTGAGCTTACATAGCGAAATAGTTAAAGGTAACGTGACTGCGGCTGTTATCGACTTTGGCCACGTTGTTAGTGTCGCCATTGTAATTCGCTCGGCATTGCTGTGGGTGGCTACCGACGGTTGGCATGGTTTACCAATTGTGGTTGCTGCTTTTGTTATTGGCAGCCTAGTGCTGTTGTTAGTGAGCCAATATCGCGTACAGCTGTTTAAGCGCACCAATAAAAGTGGTGATTGCTTACAACAAGCAATTATTGATGGCAACTTAGCCGTGGGTATTCGTTATGCCGGTTTTTTAATTGGCAGCGCATTAGCCATTACCGCAGCAACGGGGATTGCGCCTTATGTAGCCGATAATATTAATGCGAGTTTGTTGTACTGGGCTATAAGTGCAGTAGTTAGTTTACTGGTATTTATTATTTTGCACTTAGTGACAATTAAAATAATTTTATCTGGCTGTGATATTTCAGATGAAGTGAACCGTCAAAAAAATGTGGGTGTAGCCGCTATTTCTGCAGCGTTATCATTTGCGGTAGGTATAACTATGGCAACACTATTAGGCGCATAATCGAGTGTCATCAACTATAAAAAGCCCAAGTAAATTTAGTTTACTTGGGCACGATATTTTACTTATTACCGTTATGGCCGTACTCGCAGGGTGTGGCCTTATTTATGAATACTTACTGTCTCATTATGCGGGGCGGGTACTTGGCTCAGTAGAAAGCGCTATTTATGCGATGATCGGCACTATGATAGTAGCAATGGGCATTGGCGCATTTTTAGCACGTTGGTTTAAAGATGCATTTACCGCCTTTGCTTGGCTAGAAAGTATAATTGCTTTGATTGGTATGGGCTGTATTTTAGCCATTGCCGGCGTTATTGCTGTTAGCTATTCACTGCCGCATATGTTTTCGAGTATTTTTAATTTACCTCCCGACGTAGTACTCAATGGCTATGTATTTCAAAAGCTACAAGAGTGGTCGCGTTTTTTACCCTATGTATTTGGCCTTATACTTGGCTTGTTTATTGGTATGGAAATACCGCTTATTGCGCGTATTCGTCAGCATGTTTATGGCCGTTTTTTAGAAAATAACGCAGGAACAATTTATGGTGCCGACTATATAGGCGCCGGAATTGGCGCGGCTATTTGGGTTAGCATTATGTTGTCTATGCCCATAATGCAAGCAGCCGCGTGGACTGCGCTGTTTAATATAATTGCTGGGCTTGCTTTTTTATGGCGGTATCACACCTATGTACGCTTTGCCAAACTGTTATTAGCGTGTCACCTGTTATTACTAGTATTATTTGCGTTTATATTGGTATTGGGCAGTAGTTGGATGGATAACTTGAGCAATGTTTTATACAAAGACAAGGTTATTTATTCTCAAGCCACTAAATATCAACATGTGGTACTAACCGAGCGGTTAAGTAAAAATCAGCCGCAGCCAATAACCGATTTATACTTAAATGGGCGCTTACAGTTTTCTAGTGTTGATGAGCAAATATATCATTCAATGTTAGTTTACCCGGCAATGTTGGCATCAAACCGTCATGAGCGGGTACTGATCATTGGCGGTGGCGATGGGCTGGCACTTAGAGATGTTTTAAAGTGGCCGGTGAGCAAAGTAACCCTGATTGACCTTGATGGGCAATTGCTTAATTTGTTTGGCCATAAAGATGCTGAATTTACTTCGCCTGAAGATATTAGCCAGCGGTTGTTAAGCCTTAATAGCAAATCTATGCATGATCCGCGTGCAGATATTATTGTTGGTGATGCCTTTTTAGAAGTTGAAAAGTTGCTCGATCAGGCAAAGCAATTTGATACTATTTTAATTGATTTACCTGACCCTAATCATCCCGATTTAAATAAAATGTATAGTGACTACTTTTATAATCATGTACGCCAATTACTAGCACCAGATGGCGCAATGGCGGTGCAGTCAACTTCGCCTTATCATGCTAAAAAAGCCTTTTTAAGTATTGCTAAAACGGTTAAAGCGGCTGGATTTGAATATGTAGAGCAGTATCAACAAAACATTCCTTCATTTGGACAGTGGGGCTGGACTATAGCTACCAAAATGGGGCAATCGGCTAGTGGGCGAATCAACGATGTAACCGCAATGCCGATACCATCAAGGTGGATCAGTAAAGAATATTTACTGGCTAGTTTTATTTTTCCGAATAATTATTTCGAACATATTAAAGATATTGAAGTCAATAGGTTAGGCTCTGGCCAACTGTACGATTATTACCGTACAGCATGGCAAATAGAAAGCGAGTTGTATAAAAACTAATAAAACATGGTTGACATAATATGTCAGCCATGAGAATCTTAACTCAGACATAATATGTCAAACGACAAAAGGCAGAGACATGGAATTAAATGAACTTTCAATAAAATTAGCTTCTTTTGAAACAGAAGGCGCTAACTTTGAGTCTTTCTTGATTGCTAATCCAGGTGAGCAAGATGTATTACAAGTCATTGTTGATGAAAATGATGAGCTTCCAATTTTTGTTACGCAAACACAAGAGCAGTTATTATGCATTAGCTACTTGTTTGACGAAGATGAAGTTAAGCCGGAATTACGTAACGAGTTAAACGAAACATTACTACGTTTAAACGTGCCAATTCCATTAAGTGCATTTGCTAAAATCGATAATAAATACGCGATTTTTGGCGCACTGTCGGTAAATTCATCATTAGATGACATTACCCACGAACTAGTGACATTAGCCGATAATGCTATTGATGCACTAGAAGCCGTGACCATGTATTTAAACGATTAGTAGCGATTTAGTGGAGTTAAGATTATGAGTATTTTAAAAAAATTATTTACAGCAGTACGTGGCGGCGCGCGTGAAGCAGGCGAAGCAATTGTAGATAAAAACGGTATCCGTATTTTTGAGCAAGAAATTGCAGATGCACAAAATGCTTTGCACCGTGCTAAAAAAAGCCTAACAGAAGTTATGGCGAAAGAAATGCAAACTAAGCGTAAAATTAGCGCTGTAGATGCATCTATTGCTGAGCATGAAGCTTATGCTGGGCAAGCGCTGGAAAAAGGCAACGAAGCTTTAGCATTAGAAATTGCAGAAAAAATTGGCGAGTTTGAAGCTGAAAAAGCAGAGAACGAACAAGTATTATCTGGTTTTAGCAATCATATTGTAGCGCTTAAACAGCAAGTTAAAGAAGCTGAAAAGTCGATTAAAGAAAACCAACGCCAGCTAACTATGGTTAAAACCACAGAAAGCGTGCAACAAGCTACTATGGCTGTAAACAGCACATTAAACACTAACAGCTCGTCTATGACATCGGCTCGCCAATCACTTGAGCGTATTAAGCAACGCCAGCAAGACCGTCAAGATCAGTTAGGTGCAGCTAAAGAGCTTGAAGCCGATGTAAACGGCGACGATTTAAAAGCGAAAATGGCAGAGGCCGGAATTGGCGACAGCAGTCCAAAAAGTGCTGATATTTTAGCGCGTATTAAAGCCAAGCAAAATAGCTAATAATTACGTTCATATTTAAAAAGGTAACCAGGCTTTAGCTTAGTTACCTTTTTTGCTTAGAAGGCAGCCTTCCTATGTTTAATTTTTTCAAATCTAAAAAAGAGCCAGAGCGTCAGCTTAATCATGCCAGTGAGCTTAAAAAAGGTGACATGTTTACTGTCATCGATTCATTTGCTTATCCAGCGTGGTTAAAAGGGCAAACTCTTCGCGTTATTGATATACAAACCTACCAGTATCAACACAGTAGTGACACTGAGTTTGTGTTGGAAAGTGACAGCGGCCAAGTGGTATTTTTACAAATAGAGCAAGAAGATGGTGAGCAATGGGCTAACTTTTCTATAAAAGTACAACGTGATGAAGTAGAAGATATATTTGGCCTTGATCAGTTTGCGCGTATTTTTGATGAAGAGTCTTTAACGCATATCACAGTGCAAAATATACCAGAGCGTTTTACGCAGTTTTTAGCTAACAGCTATCAGCAAAGCGAATCGCCATTTGTGTGTTATTTTCATAATAAAGACTATCGCAATCAAGCTCTTCCACGTTATGAGCAAGAAGGTGGTGAGCTGTGTGAAATGATTTGTTTAGAGTCTGATGATAAAGGCTTTGGTTTAAATATTGAGATTTGGGATGGTGGCGAAACCGAAGTATCGCTTACCTTAACGCGGCCAATTACCGACATTGTTGACTTGTTTCCAGGAGACGCTAAGTGAGTGATGCTAAAGAAAAGTGGTTACGCCAAGAGCAGGCAGTGCGTGCCACGCAAATGGCATTTGATCTAAGTAGCGAAGTACAAAAGTCGATAAAAAAGCAAGCGATTGATCAAGAGCTAACACCTTCAGATATGATCCGCAAAATACTCGGTTTGGATGTAAAGTCTAAAAAAACCCGACAGCGTCTATCGTTTAATTTAAACGACGATGAAATAGCACAGCTTGCAAGCCGTTTTGATGTGCAAAGTGATGATAAGCGCGTAGTAAAGCAACGCGTTGCAGAACTTTTGATTGCTCATACAAAAAAAATTAAGTAGTTTTATGTTATAGACGCTATGCCCTTAAACTAAAAAGATAAAATAACGAGTTGCCGTGAATATAATTTTAATTGCTTACTTACTAATTTTTGCATTATTTGGTACTGCGGCAAGCTACTTTGTGCGTTTTATTTATGCGTATTGGGTGCTTAACAAAATGCCAATGCACTATATTATTAAAGCGGGGATTTGTTTAGTAATGGTGGTAATTATTTCAGCGTTAATCCCATATTTAGGATAACGCTGAAATTAAATTGTTTGCAGCATTATTTTATTTCAAAAGGTTGGCATTGCTGATTAATGCACAGTGATTGTACTTCAAGCACTGATGGGCAGTCAGTTAAGCCTTGTGCCTTATTTAGCGTGTTTTCTTGTGCTGTTATTTGCTGTGCAATCTGCTCAGCTTGTTCTTGTTGGGTATTAAGTGTTGAGTACACCGTATACTTACTTGGCCCACCGCACGCACGCGCACCTACTTCAAGCACTTTACATTGAAAGCTAGCTGTACAGCTATTGTTACTAACAATATCGTTAAGTTGACTATTAAGACTCGCTAAACTCGTTCCGTGATCATTGCTTGACGATGTTGTGCTAGCACAGCCGCTCAGTAACAAAATACTAGTAGCAATACTTACAATTGATAGTTTAATTGCTGATGGCAAACAACTCATAACCTTATCCTTAAAATACACTTACTGCTGAGCCTTCAAGTTTAACACATTTATTTTCTACACACTGCGTGCTTGGCGCAGTTAAATGTTGGCAAATACTGACCATTTGATTTTGGGCATTATAGTTACTTTCAAAAGTAGTGATTTTTTTACTTAATGCAGTGACTTGCTCAGTTGTTGCTGTTGTCGTTGAATACACTATATAACTACTTGGGCCGCCACATGCTCGGCTACCTACAGCTTCTACTTGGCACTGCGTACTGCTATCACATTGTTTATTAGCAATGAGCGTATTTAATTCATTTTTAGCTGTTTTAATGTCATCAAGAGTAACTGTTTTCATGGCAGTATTTGATAGTTTTTCGGCTGGGGCATGTAATTCTGCTTTGTTACTTTTTTGCAGTTGTTGTAGTTTTTGCTGCGATGGCGTTGTTGCTTCGCTGGCAGTTGTTTTTTCTGTTTCTGCTACGGGGTTATCTAAACAAGCGGTTAAACACAGTGGTAAAAATATAGCTAGCAATGGTGTACGCATAACAAATCCTGATAGTGGTGAATTATTCACCACTATCATACACTGTGCATTTGTTACGGCAATAAAAACTCTATTATCAAGCAATTAAAGCCGTTATTAATTACTGTGAATATTTACAGCCCGCCTTGGGTTAACTTGCTGGGGTTAAGTAGCTTTTCGAGCTCGCTGCGCGATAAATCAGTTTCTTGCTCGGCAACATCAATAATTGGGCGAGCTTCTTTATATGCTTGTTTCGCTATTTTGGCTGCTTTCTCATAACCGATCACCGGATTTAGCGCGGTTACTAAAATAGGATTTTTAGCCAGTGCCTTATCAATATTTAGCTGATTTACTGTAAAGCTAGCAATGGCTTTATCTCCCAGTGCTTGGGCGCTATTAGCGAGTAACTCTATACTTTGTAAAATATTATAAGCAATTACAGGCAGCATTACATTTAGCTCAAAATTACCTGCTTGGCCGGCAACGGTAATTGTAGCGTCGTTACCAATTACTTGGGCGCTCACCATAGCTGCCGCTTCGGGGATCACTGGGTTTACTTTGCCGGGCATAATAGATGATCCGGGTTGCAGTGCTTCAAGCTCTATTTCACCTAAACCAGCTAATGGACCAGAGTTCATCCAGCGCAAGTCGTTGGCTATTTTCATTTGCGCTACAGCAAGTACTTTTAATTGCCCTGAAAGCGCGACAATGGCATCTTGCGAACCAATATTGTAAAAAAAGTTACTGCTAGGCGTAAATCTAATACCTACGTTGGCACTGAGATTTTTAGCAAATAGCGGTGCAAATTGTGGATCGGCATTAATACCTGTTCCTACAGCGGTACCACCTTGCGCTAGTTCGCAAACACGCTCTAGGCTATGCCTTATACCAGCCGCGGCATGGTTAATTTGCGTTTGCCAGGCACTTAGAGTTTGCCCAAAAGTAACCGGCATAGCATCCATTAAATGAGTGCGGCCGGTTTTTACTATAGCGCCAACCTCGGCTTTTTTGTGTTCTAAATGCTGTGATAGTTTTTCTAGTGAAGGGAGTAATTCGTACACCACATTTATTGCGCTGCTCAGGGCAATGGCAGTAGGGATCACATCGTTAGAGCTTTGCCCCATGTTTACATCATCATTAGGATGAATGCTTTCATCGCCTAGCCGGCTTGCTAAAGTGGCAATCACTTCATTGGCATTCATATTTGAGCTAGTACCCGAGCCAGTTTGAAATATATCGACCGGGAAATGCTCATAATGGCTACCATCAATAATTTCTTGGCATGCTTGCTCTATTGCTTTAGCTTTAGTTTTGCTTAGGTGCCCAAGCTCAAAGTTGCTCTGCGCTGCCGCTTGTTTAATGTAAGCAAGGGCGGTTATAAACTGCTTAGGCATAGCTAAACCACTGATGGCAAAATTATTCACAGCGCGCTGAGTTTGCGCTTGATATAGTGCATTAGCAGGGACTTGTAACTCGCCCATGCTATCTGATTCTGTTCTAAACTGAGTCATAATATTCTTCCTTAAAAGGATTAAACCAGCGGCTGAGAATGCTCATTACGCACTCGCTTGGTAATTATTTATTGTAAGTAAACCTTGTACTCTATCTGTAGGCTGGTGTGGTAAATTGCAAGGGTTATTTGATAATAGTTATCATTACATTTTGAGCTAGGTGTTTCAATGTAAAGTACAGCTATAAAAGTATAGATTAATTAACTGGCTTTAAAGCGTACATTAGCGCACGACAAAATACGCTAAATTTGTTTTACTGTTGCGCATCAGTCTTTAACCTCGAGAGTAAAAATGATCAAGCCATTCTCACAAGCGTGTGAAAATAATAAACAGCCTATTTTAGCGCAGTTAAAACCTGTGTTAGCGAATGCCAAAACGGTGCTCGAAATAGGCTCAGGTACAGGTCAGCACAGCGTGTACTTTGCTCAGCAGTTGCCGCATTTACAATGGTATAGCAGCGACAGAGCGATTAATCATGAAGGTATTAATTTATGGCACCGCGATGTTAATTTAACCAATTTACATGTTCCCCTTGAACTTGACTTAAACAATGCGTGGCCAATAGATAAAGTGGATGCTATTTACACGGCTAATACTTTTCATATTGTAAGCTGGCAACTTGTAGAGCATTTTTTTGCGGGTGTAAAACAGCATTTAAATGACCAAGGCATAGTATGTATTTACGGGCCATTTAAATATAAAGGCGAGTTTACTAGCCAAAGTAATAACGACTTTAATCGCTTTTTAATAGAGCGCGACCCACTTAGCGGTATTAGAGATTTTGCAGCAGTTGAGCTATTAGCAAAGCAAGCAGGGCTAACGTTAATAAGTGATATAGCCATGCCTGCTAATAATCAGTTACTGATTTTTAAACGGCAGTAATGCGCTGCATTGATCTTTATAAATATTAATATGCTGGCGTTCACGTTTTAAGTAATCGCTAATTGCGTTGCTAAAGTTATTATCAACTATATGGTGAGCTGAGTAGGTTAATACAGGGGCAAAACCGCGTGCTATTTTATGTTCACCTTGTGCCCCTGAATGAAAACAGCTGAGGTTATGCTTTATTGCAAACTCAATCCCTTGGTAATAGCATAGTTCAAAGTGCAGAGAATCTACCTCTTCGCTTGCCCCCCAATACCGCCCATACAGTGTATCTGCTCCTATTAGACTAAGGGTTGCGGCAATAATAGCGTCCTCTTTTTTGGCTAGCATAATGACTAGCTTGTCGGCCATTAGCGCATGTAAAAGCTTAAAAAAGGGCATATTTAAATAGCCTAAGTGGCCAGAGCGTTTTAAATAAGTACGTTGATAAAATTCGCAAAATAGCTGCATAATTTCAGGCGTAATTTGCATCCCTTGCAGCCATTCAATAGTAATGTTTTGTTGAGTTATTTTGCTGCGTTCTTTTTTTAGTGATTTACGCTTACGTGAATTAAGCGTATTTAAAAAATCGTCAAAGCATGTAAAGCCTTTATTAAACCACTGAAATTGCACACCCACTCTAAGCATGGCGTGTTGCTCAGTGAGGTGTGTGGCTTGGGCTAAATTGCAAAAATTAACGTGCCAACCAGACCAGCCTTGCTCTTTGCTGTGCAGGTTTAGTAACTCTGTAATGTATTTATACACTAAACTAGGATTGCTATGCTCTATAGCAATACGGCTACCTTCAATGGGGCAAAATGGCACACCGCATAACCATTTAGGGTAGTACTCTAAGCCATGTTTCTCGTATGCTTCTGCCCAGGCCCAATCAAACACATATTCACCGTAAGAGTGGCTTTTTAAATAGCCAGGTGCCAGCGCAATAATATTTTCGCCCTCAAAAATAGCTAAGTGATAAGGCTGCCAACCACTTTGTTGATTAACACACTGACTTTGCTCTAATGCGTATAAAAAAGCATGTTGGGTAAATGGCTCGTCGCCAAACAAACGTTGCCAATGCGCTCGCTCTATTTGATTAATACTACTAAACCATTGATGCGAAAATGTCGCCATTACTACTTACCTTGTGCGTGTTCTACGTTTTTTATAAAGGTGCTTATTTGTTTTTTAAGCTCAGGAAAAAAGGGGTTATAGGTTAATCGTTGTAAGGTGGGATATTGCTTTAAGTTAGCAGCTGTACGTTCTCCAAGTTGCGGGCTTTTTGTGGTTTTACAGGTTTTATATAACTTTTCGCCGCCAATAAAACTGCCGCAATTACGATAAGAGGCACTAATACCATAATGCGGATTTTGTGGTGAGTTAACAATGGCAATATGCGATATACCATGGATTTTTAGACATGCTTCGCTGGCACACTGCGGATTTAATACTCTGTAATCTGCTGCAAAATTTGGGGGTAAAATAGTGCTGCTACCATAAAGCACTAGGGTATCGAGTTTTTTATAGCGACTTAAATTAGTATTATGTAGTGCATTTAATAATTTAAGGGTGGCATGGCTATCAATTGTCGCGTCAATATCGCTTATTACGCTAAATACAGGCAATGCCAAAGCAGGGCGCTTACTTAAGTTTTTAATGCTAACCAATGACATTGCATCATATGAGGCTGCTGCAGCATTGAGTGGAAACGACTCATACTTAGCAAAATCAACATCGGCGTCTTTATCTATCCAATTTAAAAATGGGATTAAATCAAGCCACTTGGCTATCCAACCTTGTTTATTATGCGGCTCGGAGCCCGGTGAAAATAACATAAGCGCCGTTATTTTTGATGAAAGCGCTTGCGTGATTGCATAGTCTATAAGTAGTGCGGCCCCCGTAGAGTAGCCCCCTAAAATAACCTCATCAAAGTCTTGTGTTGTGCGCTCTATAGCGTAACGCACAGCTTGTTGCCATTGCTGTAGGTCTACATCTTGTAACGCACTAGCAGCACTGCCGTGGCCGGGTAACAAAATAGTGCGTACGGTATAACCTTGCTGATAATACACTTGGGCTAAATCGTGATAGGTAAAAGGAGAGTCGGTAAGGCCGTGCACGAGTAATACCGCTTTTTTACTTTGTGAATGTTTTAACTCAAAAGGAGCAATAATGTCGGCAATAGTGGGGTTAGGCTTACGACTGCCTTGAGTAACTAGTTGCTGATACGTTTGAGTAAATACAGGGCATGGCATAGCAGCGCGAGGATTAGCTACACTAATATACTGATACGCATGATTGAGGTAGCTATTAAATGGGGCACGCGCTTGGTAATCAAAATACGCTTGGTGGTGATCCTTTGTATAGCGTAATAGGCCTTGCTGTTTACTCTTTTTAATAAATTCAAAATCGCTTGCCTGCGCAATACAATTTTCAGCGACAGCTAAGTGAGGCAAAAAGCTAAGCATACAAGTTAAAAATATTTTTAAAAACACACTATTATTGTTCATAAACCACTGCATATTGAGCAAGACACTCGGTTAGCTTAATTAGTTCAAGCGGTTTTGCAAGGTGTTGATTAAAACCAACCGCCTGAGCGTGTGCTTTGTCTTCGGGCATAACGTCGGCAGTTAAGGCAACAATTGGCAGTTCCTCAGCCGTTTTAAATTGCCTGATTAGGGCCGTTGCTCTATAGCCATCCATTACTGGCATTTGGCAATCCATAAACACGAGGTCAAAATGCTGTTTTTTTATAATATTAACTGCAAGCTCACCATTTTCAACAACCTGTGGCACAATTTTTAGTGAGCCAAGCATGGCTTTTATAACCATTTGATTAACCGGGTTATCTTCGGCCACTAAAATTTTTAAAGCGGCTATATTAGTATTATCTGTAGGTTTTATAAGGGGGTCTTGCGCTTTAACCGTCTCTATTTCTAATGTAAATGTAAAAGTAGAGCCTTTATCAAGCTCGCTATGTAGCGCTATATTTGCATTCATTAATACACTAAGCTCTTTGGCTATGGCTAACCCAAGGCCGGTGCCACCAAACTGCCGAGAAGTAGAGTTATCGGCTTGAGTAAATGCACTAAATAACTTTTCATGTTGAGTTGCTTTTATACCTATTCCGGTATCAATAACGGCAATTGTTAGCTGTGCTTTATTGGGCGCAATAAGTTGCGTATCTACATTTAAAGTAACACTGCCAGCGTTAGTAAATTTAATAGCGTTACTGCATAAATTAAGCATTATTTGCTCTAATCGCATTGGATCGCCAACAAACCAAGTGTCTTTAGGGATGTTGCTATTTATTTTCCACACAATTGCTTTGCTTGCAGCACTTTGTTCAAACATAGTATTAATGCGCTGAATAAGTGCGGTTAAATCAAATGGAATACGTTCAAGCACTAGCCGTTTTGATTCAATTTTAGATATATCGAGAATATCGTTTATCAAATTTAATAAGCTTTTAGATGACGAATTTATTTTATCTAAATAATCAATTAGGGTATTGGCGTCGTCTTCTTTACGGGCAAGCGAAGAAAAGCCAATAACAGCATTTAGTGGCGTGCGTATTTCATGGCTCATATTAGCTAAAAATTGACTCTTAGCCCGGTTAGCCAAATCAGATTGCTTTTTTGCTTGTGCTAACGAATAAGTACGCTCTGCTACTTGGCGAGTAAGTGCAATTTGCTGCTGATTAAACAGTAGTAAAATCAATAAAATTAATGAGCATACAACTACTTGAAGTATCAGCAGCAGTAAGGTGAGTTGATTATTATGTTGAGCTAAAAAGGCATCTTTAAGTGCCAGTTTTACGATCCATTGTTGCCCGCCAAAATCGACATTAAACGATATTAGCTTACTGCCTTGTGCAACATTAAGATTGTTTGAGTTACTGTAAAATGCGGGTTTGTTTATATCTTCATAAATAGCAATCGAAAACATTTTAGACTGCTGCTCAGTAATGGCCTGCTTAATAATTTGAGGGACTAAAAATACGCCTGTGGCATAGCCTTTAATAGTTTCTTTTTCATTGGATTGAGAATATACAGGCGCAAATAATAAGTAAGCAGCATCAGAGTGCTCAGTTTGTACGAGTTGAATTATTTTAGTTCCCACTGGCTGATACTTTATTGCGGGGTTGAGTAAGGATGCTTTGCGATCTGGGTTTGAATATACATTAAACCCAATTGCTTTTTGGTTGCTATTAAGCGGTGCTATATATTTTACAATAACGAGTGGATCGTTTGGCTCTAAAGGTTCACCAATAACATCATAATTTAAGTTATAAATGCTTGAAATTTCTTTAGAGAATGCTTGGCGTTGATGAGATGGGATTTTTACATTCCATGATAAAGCTTTTATAAATGAGTGCTTAGCAAGTAGGGTGTTGGCATATTGATTAAAGTCTTGCTGGCTTAATGTTGGCGATGACTGAACTTGGCTAGCTAAACTTTGCACAGCAATAATGCTGCGATTAGTATAGCGGTACAGGCTGTTTTCTATCACTTGCACTTCGCGCTCAGCAATTTTTATCGCATTAATACGGCTTTCACTATCGTATAATTGTGTGGTGGCCGCTACTGATACAAATAAAATGCAACATACCGAAAGTGTCGGTAGCACCGAAATATTATAGTTATCAGACTTCTCTGGTAATAACGAAAGTAAAAATGGAGTGGCAATTAACACCCCTAAAATATCACCTAACCACCAGTAAGTTGTGTTTTTCCAGTGATTATCTGCACTGTACATTGCATTAAATTGGCTTAGTGCAAACACGCCAAAATTAGCCGAAATTAAACTGACTAAAACACCTACAACTACAATAAAATAAATAATGTTTTGGCGCTTTTTAAGGCGCAGAGGGTGGCCTAACCAAAACTTTAATATTGCGGCCCCAACCATGGCCTGCAATACCACCCCAAAGGCAATATACATAGCCTCGTTTAATGAATTTCCTACCAATACCATTTCATGAGTTGTATTAGCAAAAAAATTTAAATTAAATGCGAGAGCCGCTAAAAATAGCGCAGGAATAAATCGCCACCACCACACAAAGCAGCCAACTAAGGCTATACCAGCAGGTAACCAAACCGGAATAATTTGCGAGTCAAAGGTTAGCTTGGTAAGTATTACTCCTACAAAAAAATAGGCTAAAGAAAAAATAATGTAAAAAACACTAGAGTAATACTTGGAGTTAAAATTTTTCACATAAATCCCTGTACAAGTAATATTCCCAATTTAAAATATCAGTATAGCTAACAGTAAGTTATTTGCGGTATTTTTTATAATGGTAATTGTTTTTTGCTAAAAGACTGCTTTAACACCACGGTTGATTCTATATTAGCGATACAGCTTAAGCTCCCTAGTTGATGCTTAACAAACTGCTCATAGCTTTCTAAATCATGCGCAATTATTTTTAGTAAATAGTCGTAACTTCCCGATATTACCGAACACTCTAGCACATGAGTGAGCTTTTCTACGTGTTGCTCAAATTGCCGGGCAGCACTGGCCGAATTTTGATTTAAACGTACAAATGCATACACCAAAACGTTTAGTTTAAGTGCCTTGGGGTTAATAGCAGCGTGGTAGCCGGTAATAATACTAGCTTGTTCTAGCTTTTTAATTCGTCTAAGGCAGGGCGTATCTGAGAGGCTAATATGACTGGCAAGATCTGCAACAGACATTCTAGCGTTGGCTTGTAAGGCAATGAGCAATTGCTGATCTTTTTTATCGAGCATATATAGATTCTTATTAATTATTTTTATATTTGTAGTGATTATTGCTAATGATGTTGATAATTACTAATTTTTTTAGCGTTTTACCCTCATTAAACTCTGTTAGCATTTAGTGATAACTATAATAACAGGAAACAATAATGAGCACCCATACAGCCATTTTTGATCGATGGATAAGAAGCGCCTTCCCACAGATAAACAGCGAGCTTGAGCAACTTTACTGGCAACAAGATGATAAAGCCAATGTAGAGGGGTTGGGAGAGCCTTTAAAACAGCAATTAAAAGATGAAGGTAACGCATTAATAAGTAATTTATTAGCGGAGGGAAATACCGATGAAGGTTTTGATAGTGCGTTTGATTTACTCGGTAATGTAGGGCTTTTTATGGCGGCGTGTCGTCGTCATGAAATTACCGAGCCAAGCCGTGAGACCACATCGCCATTGGTAGAAGCGTCGGCACTAGCAATGCATATAGGTGCCTCTATTGGAGTAACGCCACGCTTTGCGACTGCCCATTTAACCACGCACAATAAAGCGCTAAATGGCACGTATAAACGTTTTACTAATTTACCCGACGAAAAACTATTTATTGATTACAACACCCAAGGTATTTTGGCATATAAACGCGCCAGCGATGCATTATTAAAAATATTACCATTAGGTATTTCGCACCCCACCTGTGCCGAGCTATTAAAAGTAGCAAAACAAGCGTTAATAGATGTAATTGAATCGAATAATGCACTTTATACCCAGTTAGACACAGAGCGCTTTTTTAATTGTGTGCGCCCTTATTATAAACCGCATCGAGTAGGCAATGAGATATACAGAGGTGCAAATGCGGGAGATTTTGCCGGCATAAACGTTATCGATATGCTACTTGGGCTGTGTAATGCCAACGAGCCAAGTTATTCACAAATGCTGGTGGATAAGTTTTTATATATGATGCCAGAAGATCAGCAAATATTGCGCGAAGCAATGCGCATGCAAAGCTTTATGGATGACTTTTTACAGGCGCAGCAATATAAAGACAATGACTGGTTTAAATACCACGCAAAGCTATTTATTCAGGTGTGTAAATTACATGGTGACACTGCAATCGGTCATCATAATCAATTGGTTGAAAAATTTATTGCGCAACCGTCAAAGCAAATGCAACAGCAACATATGAGTAAAGTAACAGCCAGTGGCCCACCATTACATGTTTTGCTCGATTCGTTAGAAAAACTCCGTGATAAACGTGCCAGCGCTAAACGCGATGATATAAAAACACGTTACGACGATATAAACTTGCTAAAACAGTGGATTAAATAAGATGAATCAACACGATTTTTGTATGGCCGAAGGCTGTTATTTATTAAGCCACTCAGTAGGGCGTCCACTGAAAAATAGTCAGCAGCATTTAGCGGCTCATTATTTTTCGCCGTGGGAATCGTCAAATAAAGAACCCTGGCAGCAATGGTTACCTGCAGTAGAGCAATTTAATACCGCATTAGGGCAGTTATTTAATGCGCCTAGCGAGCAATTTTGTCCACAAGTTAACTTATCCAGCGGCTTAACCAAATTGTTAATGTCGCATCCGCGATTACAGCAAAAAAATTGCAAAGTATTAATGACGCAAAGCGACTTTCCAAGTATGGGCTTTGCGATGCAAAAAGCTTTGCCAAAATGCGCGCAAATAACATTTATTCCTGAACATGAAAACTTAACCGATATTACCGTTTGGCAGCGTTATTTAACGGATAACATAGATTTAGTTTTTATCAGTCACGTATATTCAAATACAGGGGTACAAGCCCCTGTACACGATATTGTTGCTTTGAGTAAAAAAACGAATAGCTTATCAATCATTGACGTTGCGCAATCTGCAGGGGTGATACCGCTTGATTTAACCGCCTTAAATGCTGACTTTATGATTGGCTCTAGCGTTAAATGGCTATGTGGCGGCCCTGGTGCTGCTTACTTATGGGTTAACCCACAGCAAATAGCTGTTTGTGAGCCTAAAGATGTTGGCTGGTTTTCTCATCAAAATCCCTTTGAGTTTGATATAAATCATTTTATTTATAACAAGGGAGCGCTTAAATTTTGGGGCGGTACTCCCTCAGTTGTACCTTATATTATTGCAGCCAATAGTATTGCCTATTTTGCCGCATTGGGAATTGATAAAGTTAGGTCACATAATTTAGCAATGCTTGCGCTTATTCAGCAACAGTTGGGTAAATATGTTGTGTCGCCCATGCTGCAGCATCAATGCAGTGGTACTGCTATTTTAAACTTTAACATGCAGCAACAACATGTATTGAATGAGCTTAATAGTGCAGGGATTAGTGTGGATGCCAGAAAGCTTGGTATACGAGTTTCACCGCATATATATAATAGCGCCGACGCAATATATAAGTTTATAGCGGTTATAAAAAAAGCGATTAAGGTTGTTGACTAAGTTGCTCTTTTTGCTGATTTAACGCCTCTATTTGTTGCTGTGCTTGCCCAATTAAAGCATCGTATGACTGTTTAAGAGCTGATGTTTTAGTTGCAATCGCATTGGCAATAGAGGAAGCCCCTAAACGATTGGCTTTATCTTGCGTCATGTAATCAATTTGCTGTTTTTTTTCTGTGTATTGCTGCTGATATTGTTTAATAGCCAGTTGGTAGCGTTTTATATCACGATTAATTTGCTGCGTTTTTAAGTAATCATCAACAGAAGTATCTGTTATTTTACTGCTAGCAGTTGTATCGCTATAGGCTGTGGTTACATTAATATTTTTTAGCGTAATGGCTTGTGCATCTAGAGCACAGGGCAGCTGGCTAAATGTAGGAACACCTTTAATAACGCATTTATAAACAGTAATGTTTTCTGCCAAGCTAAAGGTTGGCGCGGTTAAGCAAATTGATAGCAATATAACCCGGATCATAGTTAAACCTAAATTGGCTTAAAGTTAAGTTAATCATGCCCTAAGTTATAGTTTGGTACAATTTGTATAGTTTTATAAATTTTAGGCATAAAAAGCCACAACTAAGTGGTTTAAATTAAATATGGTGGAGAGGGAGGGATAGATTTGCTTACATCCATGTAATCAATCGCTGCGCGACGCTTGCAGCGGCCCAAAATGTTCCCGACATTTTGTTGAACCCTGTCGAGGGATCTCACCCTCCCAATTTAGTCTTGGTGTTAAATTATAGGCACAAAAAAACCACAACTAAGTGGTTTAAATTAAGTATGGTGGAGAGGGAGGGATTCGAACCCTCGATAGAGCTACAAACTCTATACTCCCTTAGCAGGGGAGCTCCTTCGGCCACTCGGACACCTCTCCAACGCATAACCGTTTTTTTATTGATGGAAGTAAAAATTAAAGCCACCAATATAAATGTGGTGGAGAGATAGGGATTTGAACCCTAGATAGGCTACAAACCTATGCCGGTTTTCAAGACCGGTGCATTCGACCACTCTGCCATCTCTCCGTGACGCAGAATAATACTTAGGTCATACGCATGTGTAAATAGCAAAAAGACTGTTTGCTTAAAATTTAGGCTAAAATGAGGTTTTTTTTGTAAATAAGGGGAAATAAAGACAATTTTAGTAGAATTAAATAGGTTGCAGCAAGCAGTGGGAGCTAAATAAGAAGCTTTATTTAGTGGTTGGGTGCTTGCTGCACCGTATAAATAGTCATGGTTGTGTGACTATTTATATTGAGCTGTGCTACCAAGAGCGAGTCTTTTACCGAAGCGATTAAGCTTTGCTAACATTTTAGCTTTACGATTTGTTGGTTTAACGGCAATGTGAGTAGCAGCTGTTTCATTTAATGTGTTAATTGGGTTCATTACTTAACTCCGAGTTGTGGTTGGTGAAAACGGGGGCATTCTGCCTCTTAATTGTTTAAAAATAAAGCGATAAAAATTGAGCCCGAAGCATTAGTTATTTTAATCCGAAAGGATTTTATTAACCTGCCGTTCACTTGGTGGGTTTGGGTGTTTTTGCATTTTTATTCACGCCGTTAGTTTTTAAATCCCTTTTGTTATGGGGTCTCTGTGTTTGTTTTTATTTTTAATGCGATAAAAGCATTCTTTTTTGGTTATTTATTCAGATTAAATTATTTTAATTAAATGATTTTTTATGCTGTTTAATTAGTGTTTATAAAATTAACTTTATGAGCGTTAAAAAAATTCCAGTAAAGTTCTAAAAAAAGTTGGTGTAATGCACTTTATATTTGCATTGCATGGGGGAATTACTTAGCTTTTTAGCAAAATGGTGTTTTTAATAAAGTTAGTATTACTAGGAGTTATAACGAACACTTGGCAGCTGTTTTTATATTAACCAATAAAAAAGCGCCTACTTTACAGTAGGCGCTTTTGCGTTAGTTGCGTTAATAACGCGTCTAACTGGGGACAGAGCCTCTTCTAGCAACCGCTCTGTTTGCTAAAAAGGCATTAATTCGTTTTGTTGGGGTAAGCACTATGGCGTTACCAAGTAGTACTAAGCTAAACCCTGCAAAGGTATTTGCATGCCATTCAAAGCCTTCATAAAAGCTGCTTAGTGTTACCGCAACTAAAGGAAACAGTACGATGACATAGCTGGCTTTTTCGGGGCCAATATTTTTTAACAGTGCAAAGTAACAAGCAAAGGCGATTACAGTGCCAAAAATAGATAAGTACAATAACGACAGCCAATAGCTAGTAGGTGCAGTGAAATTAAATTGCACGTCGCTTATAAATACATATAAGGCTAAGCCAATGGCACTGTATAACATGCCCCAAGCATTACCTTGTAACACACCAATTTGTTTGCGTGAATTACGTACACTTACCATGTTTCCTAATGAAGCCACAAAGGTGCCTCCAAGAGCAAGTAGTAACCCGACGAATGCACTGTTACTCAAGTTGAGTTGCTGTAATTGTGGCCAAAACAAGCAGGTGATACCTAAAATGGCAAGTACAGCACCGGTATAAATTCGTTTTGAAATAGGTTTGCCAAAAAATAATCGGGTATTAACTATATTCATTACTAATAGCATTGAAAAAGCAATCGAGGTCATTGCAGAGCTAAGGTGATTTTGTGCCCAGTAAAGCATTAAGTAATTTAGGCCAAAGTTAAACAGGGCCAATAATACGAAAAAACCATGATCGACTAAATTAAATCGCATTTTAGGTTTTTTGTATGCCACATATCGCATTTTAGGTTTTTTGTATGCCACATATAACCACATTAATAATGCCGCGATTGCAAAACGATAAAATAGCGATAGTTCAACAGCAATATCGCCTAGCTGAAACTCTATGGCCAACCAGGTTGAGCCCCAAATTAAAACAGTTGTTATATATAGCGCTGCACTTTTCAATACTGCTCTCCAAAGTCGATTAAGCTGCTATTTTAAAGCTTATCTGTATACTTACCATATACAGAAAATGGAATATGTAACCTATACAGATTGAGGGTGTAATGATTTTAAAAGCGGTTAGCCATCAAGGTCATGAGTTTTTGTACCAGCAAGTTATTCAACTGATCAGGGATATGAGTGCTCAACAGGCTTTATTGCCCTCAGAAAAGCTGCCGTCATTACGTAAAATGGCTAGCAACCTTAATATAAGTATTCCTACGGTAAAGCAGGCCTATCAAGCGCTAGAAGATCAGGGGGTTATAGAGGCACGCGAAAAGTCAGGCTACTTTTTAAAAGCCGTTAACATGGCAAGCAGCTTACCAAAACGGGTTAAGTTAAGCCGCGAGCCCGTGATTGTAAACAAGCAGGCGCTGATTGAGCAGGTATACACAGCCATTCATCAGGCCCATGTGGTGCCTTTTGGAGTAGCTAACCCGGTTGCTGCGGCACCAACCGATAAAGCCTTAGCCAGAAATATGCGCCGAGTAATGACACTTGCCGGTAGTAGCGCTATTAATTACGGGCCACTGGATGGTTATGCACCGTTAAAAAAGCAGCTTATTCATCGCTATTTAGACTTTGGCATTGGTATTAATATGGATGAAATGGTGATCACTAATGGTGCGCAAGAAGCACTGGCAATTGCACTCAAATGCGTAACTAAGCCCGGTGATGTAGTGGCCATAGAGAGCCCTTGTTATCACGGAATTATAGAGTTAATAGAAAGTTTAGGCCTTAAAGCACTAGAAATACCTTTATGCCCAGATAATGGTATTTGGCTAAACGATTTAGCGCAGGCGCTTAATGAGCACGATATTAAAGCGTGTTTATTTTCTACGGCTATTAGTAATCCGGTTGGTAGTTTTATGCCAGATGAAAATCGAGAACAACTGGTGGAACTAGTTGAAAGCCATAACGTAGTGCTCATTGAAGATGACGTATATGGCGACCTATACTTTACACCCAAACGAGGTACACCGGCTATAGCGTATTCCAAAAAAGGCTTGGTGCTAAGTTGTTCGTCTTTTTCTAAAACGGCTGCCCCTAGTTATCGAGTTGGTTGGCTTATTGCGGGAAAATTTGCAGGGCAAGCTAGGCGTTATAAAAGAGCATTGAGTTGTTCTACCTCACTAATTAATCAATGGACGTTATCAGAATTTGTTTTTAGCGGTGAATACGACCGTAATTTAAAAGTACTTAGGCAGCGTTTACGCACTAATAAAGAGCATATGCGACGTTGCTTACAGCAAGCTATGCCAAAAGGTACACGGATCAGCGATCCACAAGGTGGCTGTGTTATTTGGTTAGACTTAGGCAGCGAGTATGATAGCCAAAAGCTATTTTTATTAGCGCTTGAGGTAGGTATAAGCATTACTCCAGGGTTGATATTTTCAGCTTCAAATAAATACAAAAGCTGTATAAGGCTAAGTTATGGTGTGCAGTGGAGTGAGCAAATAGAGCAAGCAATTGTCACACTGGGTAAACTTACCTTACTAGCAAAAAAAGTAGCCTAATTTAAGGGGGATCAACAGCTTGTAACAAGTTTTGCGGCACAATAAAAAACAGCCGTTAAGTTTTAAGCGTAACGGCTGCAAAGGGATGTTAAATAATCACCTAAGTGAAGTTTGCAAACTAGTTTTGTTTAAAGCTAAATAATTGGTAACCTTTAAGTTCAGGTACTTGGACTACTAACTGCTCTTCTTGTTTAGCTATATTGGCAAAATTTTCGCATAAGGCATTGGCACGCTTTTCGAGCGCATCGGCATGCTGCTCTACTTTTTCTTCTATTTGCGTACCCATGTTTTCCATACGTTGCTCAAAGGCTTGCATGTCGCCTCCTGAGCCAAGTAATTCAGAACCTAAAGCAACTAAAATACTCCCCATAGATTGCATTACAGCCGACTCAACAGCGCTCTCTATTTGTTGTTCGAACTGCTGCTCAAAGTTTTCACCAAATTGATTAAAACTTTGCTGGCCCATAACAAAGGTGTCTTGTTGATAAAAAGTATTTTGTACTTCAAGTTTAATGTCGTCCATTAACGATGAGATATTATCGAGGCCATCAATATTAAAAGCATTAGCAACTTCTTGCAGTGCAACACCGGCAATTTTAACGCCTTCTAAGGCTATATCTGCTACTTCGGGTAATTGCGTGCGTAAACTACCTGAATATTGAGTTAGCGCCTTTTGCTGGGAATGATTAAGCGCTACCGATTCACCATTAATGGTTAAATTGCCATTGGTATTAAATTGCATAGTTTGCTTATTGGCGGTAAAAATCTCTAGTTCGTCAGGCTTAATACGTACATCATTTTTAAATTCTACATTACATTGCTCATTATTAAATGACACGGTTGAATCGTTATCATTATGCGCCATAACGGCAGGTGCACATATTAAAGTGCTCACTAATAGTAATTTTTTCATATTTATTCTCAGTTTTTTATTGATGATAAATAAGTAATAACAAGTTTAGTGCCAATGTTTTTTTATTATATTAAACAATAAGTTGGTTTTATTTATGTTATTAACCATAGCAAGGTTTATTATAAAAAAACTATTTTTTAGTCAAATTGGCTAAAGCTAGAGCAATAATTAATTTTATTTATCGATACGATAAAAAACTCTCACTTTCCATAAAGCTAATTTAGCGCTATTTATTCACAGTATTGACATGAAGGCTATTTAAGATAGCTACATGGCTTTATTTTGGCGCTAAACTGCATTGCACTTTATGTGTCGAACATTTTAATTTTACCAATTATTGCGATTATAAAATCCTTGGTTGGTCTCAAACACTTTATGGAGTGGGTTGTGGGTAAGACATTTAGTTACGATGCGCTAGATGACGATTTTGTTGAAGACGAGTACGAAATGCTCGGGCGTAATCAGCACGATAAGAACAAGCAAAAGGTTAAGAAAAAGTTGGAAGACTACCTTGAGCAAAAGCGCTTGCGTAAAAACCTAGGCGAAGACGATTTAAGCGATTACACCGATTAAATTGCGCTAGTATAACTAAAGTACCAATGTGAATTAGACTTTAAATGTACGCTTTTATGTATGTTTAAATTTTGATTAGATTGGCAATAAAGAGGCTGTGTGCCTCTTTATTACTTTTAAGCGGCGTTACTTATTGCTTTGTTGCAGTGCTTTTTGAATGGTGAGCTCTAGCTTTTCTGGCTTGGTAAAGGGGGCATAGCGTTTAATTGGTGAGCCGTCTGCTGCGATTAAAAACTTAGTAAAGTTCCACTTTATTTTGCGAGTTAAAAAGCCTGGTTGTGTCGATTTCAAATAACGAAATACCGGATGAGCATGCTCTCCGTTTACCTCTACTTTAGCGGCCATTAAAAAATTAACCCCGTAGTTTATTAAACATCCTTGCTCTATCTGCTGTGCATCTCCCGGTTCTTGCTGATTAAACTGATTACACGGAAATCCTAAAATTACTAAGCCTTGGCTAGCATATTTATTATGCAAAGCCTGTAATGACTCGTACTGGTAGGTAAAGCCGCACTTGCTTGCCGTGTTTACAATAAGCACGACTTTACCAGCAAACTCGCTAAAATTAATGGTGTTACCTTGTAAACTGGTGGCGCTTAACTGATGAAACTTATGCATTATTTATGCTTTACCTTATCTTTGTTGATGCTCAATTTACTCTTTTAAGTACATTGCTTAATATGGTTGTTGTATATATTAAGGTTGTTTTTAATTTAAAATTAAAAACAACCCCATACCCGCAATCGTAGTGTAGTAAATATTATGGGTTTTATAAGCCACAATAATAGCTACTATAGCCGCACTTAAATAAGGGTTTTGCCAATTTAAATTAATGCCATCATCGTTTAAAAATACAATAGGTACCCAAATAGCCGTAAGTACCGCTGGTGCACTAAAACTTAAAAATTGTTGCATTTTAGGCCCAACTTTAAAGGGTAAAGCGCGGTGCAAAAATAAGTAACGGGTAAAAAAGGTAATACAGGCCATTAGTAAAATAGTGGTCATCATAAGTTGCGCTCCTTTTTAGCAGTTATTCTTGCTGTAAAGTATCCTGCGCTCATGGCCAGTAATGCAGAGCTCACCAGCCATAACTCAAATCCGGTACTTTTAAACAGTGTAGCGCTAATGCCTGCGACTATAACTGTAACGAGTGAGGCGAGGCTTTTAACACCCGGAATAACTAAAGCTATAAATGTAGCGGCTATAGCAAAGTCGAGGCCCAAATGGGTTAAATCGGGGAGCATAGTACCAGCAACAATGCCTATAAATGTCCATAAATTCCATGCAATATAAAAGCTAAAACCGGCGCTAAGTGCGTAAATTAAACGTATTTTTGTACGATAGGCTTTAGGGTGGTGCGAAAATGCAAACAACTCATCGGTCAATACAAAGCTTACAGGTAGACGCCAGCGCAAAGGTTGATCAATTACTTTATGACGTACCGCTAAGCCATATAAAAAATGCCGAGAGCTAATTATAAAGGTAGTAAACAAAATGGTGAGTAGTGGCGTATTTCCCGCAATTAACTCAATAGCGACAAGCTGTGCAGAGCCCGCAAACACTAATAAAGACATCGCTTGAGTTTCAAGGGCAGTAAAACCATTTTGAATAGCCAGTGAGCCACAGAGTATTCCCCAAGGGATCACCGCCAAACAAAGCGGTAACATGTCAACAAAACCTTTTAAAATTGCACGCGATGGTCTGTTCATTTGCAGAAATATTAGCCAGTAAAATTAATTGCTTAAGTGTGCCATAAAGCATGCTTTAAATAATAGGTTTAATGCAAATCTAAACAAAGTTTGAAATAATGAAACAATAACTTAATTAGCGAGATAACTAATGTTTAAAGTAAAAGTATGGGATGGCTTTGTCAGAAGCTTTCACTGGTTATTAGTGTTTAGTATTGCTGTGCTCTATTTTAGTATTGAAGAAGGTATGATTGAACTGCACTTTATTGCTGGCTTTTTTACCTTAGCACTTATTTTAACGCGATTAATATGGGGGATTATAGGCAGTAAAACAGCTAAGTTAAGCGCGTTAATACACTCCCCGCAAGCGGTAATAACCTCACTTAAAACTAATAAAACTCCGCTTGGGCATTCTGCGCCAGGTAGTTATATGGTGTTGTTGTTTTTTATACTTATTATTACTCAGCTTGTTAGTGGCTTAATGAGTAGTGATGGTATTTTAACTGATGGGCCTTTAGCGCAGTACGTGTCGAGCAGTACAGTTGATTTTGCTAATTGGTTACATAGTTTAAACTTTGATATTTTACTTTATGCGATAGGTTTGCATGTTTTAGCAATTGTAATTTATAAGATTAAAGGCAAGCCTTTAGTGAAAGCGATGATCACCGGAACGAAACAACAGCCAAATGAAAAGCCAGCAATACTTACAAAAGCACCTTGGTTAGCTTGGGTCGTATTTTTAATATTGCTTGTAGTGCTTATGACAACTTGGGGCAGTGAGCCACTTAGTTATTTACTTAACTTGGGTTAAAAATAAAAAGGCGCCTATTTAAATCCGATTATGAATTAAATAGGCGCCTTTATTATTTAAAAACTTAGTCTTTAAATTGCGTGTGGCAATCTTTACAGCCTTTGGCCCATGCGCCAAACGCTTTACCAATAACAGCTTTATCGCCAGACTGTGCAGCTACAGCAAGTTCATCTGCGTATTGCTGAAATGCAGTTGCTTTTTTCATAAAAGTGTCGTTTTCAGCCCAAACAGCGGCAAGTGCAGCAGTATCACCCTTATCAGTACCTTCGTAAAACGCTTCCCATGGCATTTTTGCCAGTGCAGCTGCGTTATTTGCACGTGCTTTAAATTTATCTGCATCAAAAGGAATTTTGCCTTTAAGCATAGCGCCCATGTCACTAATTTGTACTGAGAGCATAGAAAATGCAGCTTGACGATATTCAATAGCGTCGCTTGGCTCTTTAAATGCAGAATTTGCTGATACGCTAAGTGCGCATGTTGATAATAATGCCCCGATAAATACTTGCTTCAATTTCATTAAACTTATCCCTAGTAAAAGTTTCTAATTCTATCTTTGTATCTTAGCTGCCACTTTTATTCAAGTGAAAGCGATAGTTTGGTTTGCTTGAGGCTTAATCGTTAATATCGACGTCGGCGAATATCATGCCACGGCGCATACTGCGAGTGGCTAAAAACACTTCGCAAAGTAGCGACATAAAAGCAAAGATAAGCAAAGCCATAGCAGCTACAAAACAGCTACCTATCGTTACACCTAAGTTAACAGATTGAATATGTGATAAAAATAATAACATTACAACAGCACATACTAACAGTGCGCTTAATACACTCAAGCTAAATGCAAGGTGTATACAACGAGAGCGCTTTAGCAGCGCTCTTAGCTCGGTGGTTAACGACAGATTAAAGTCATCATCAGTGCTTACTTTTAGTCTACGTTCAAGCAAACGAGCTCTATCTGTTATACGCGCTAAACGGTTTGATAAAACCCCTAAAGTGGCAGCAATACCTGTAATTAAAAAGACGGGAGCAACCGCGGTTTGAATCACTTTGGCCATGCTTAAAATATTAATTACTTCGTTATCCATTTACATCTCAAAATAAGTGTTGGTTGTTTACAATTGTTCACAAA
Organism: Pseudoalteromonas sp. SR45-4; assembly: GCF_014163535.1. Classification (NCBI taxonomy): domain Bacteria; kingdom Pseudomonadati; phylum Pseudomonadota; class Gammaproteobacteria; order Alteromonadales; family Pseudoalteromonadaceae; genus Pseudoalteromonas; species Pseudoalteromonas sp. SR45-4. The sequence continues at coordinate 60,202 of NZ_JACJDO010000014.1, read as the reverse complement.
CTTAATTTCTTTCTTTTCCCTTTAGAATCAGTTTGTTGATAGTTTTTTCTCTGTTTTAACGTGTTACTTGTAACTTAAATGTAATTAAGCTGTTGCTCACGTATGGGTTTAAGTTTTATATTTAAGCCAATGGTTGAATATAGTAAATACAATAATACATAACCTATCCTAGGGGAAATGATGTCTAAAAATATAATAAAGAAAACAGCAATTGCCACTGCTGTCTCAAGCGCATTTATTGCAACACTTGCAAGTGCAAGTAACTTACCTACGGCTAATATTACTTATCAAAAAGCTGAGGCAGTAAAAGAGCAAGTTGCAGATAAAAAAGAACCATCGGCACATATGATTGTATTACGCGCTACAACATCAGTAGACGCCTATGTTGCAGGTACTTACCAGCAATCAAATAATCGTGAAATTACAGCTAATATAGAGCAACTTCAAGACACTATGACTCTTGAGTTAAATAGCTTAGATTTTGATGCAAAAATAATTGGTAAAACCAAAATATTAGCACCTACGTTAATCGTTCAAGCTTCAGCCGAAGCACTTGCTAAAATTGCTAAAGATTCACGAGTAGCAAAAGTATTACCTATGTTCGATAGCGAACTGCATGTTGCAGCAAGCTCAGACTATATTAATGCAAAACCACTTATTGTAGACGGTATTGCAAGTGGTAAAGGTCAGCGTGTTGCGGTATTAGATACGGGTATTGATTACACTCATCAAGCATTTGGTGGAGAAGGTACAGTTGAAGCTTATAACGCCGCTCAAGCAGATCCTGCTACAGTGGCTTGGCCTCAAGGTGTTGTTAAAGGTGGTTACGACTTTATTAATGAAGACGCTGATCCGATAGAGAACGATCCTGCTAATTCTCCAGCAACAGGGGCTCCAACAAACCATGGTACTTCATCTTCAAACTCAGTAAATGGTATTGCGCCAGACGTTGAACTTTATGTTTACTCTGTATGTGGTGGCGGTTGTCCAAGTGCCGCACAGGCTGCAGCACTAGAAGCCGCAATGGATCCTAATGGCGATGGTGATATTTCTGACCGTGTAGATGTAATGAATATGTCGCTTGGTGGCGAGTTTGGCGACACATATACTGGCGGCGGTACACAATACTTAATTCAGCGTGCTGTTGAATTAGGCGTTAATATGGTTATTTCTGCGGGTAACGATGGTGATAACCCATTCCGTATAGGCGGCCCAAGTACCACACCTAATGCCTTATCTGTAGGTGCAATGACACACCCTACAACTGAAATAGGTGTTGCTACAGGCACTATTGCTGGTGTTGAAGGTGATATTCAGCCATCAAGCTTTGGTCCACAAGAAGCTTATACAATTACAGGTGCAGACATTGAGTTAGTTTATCCAGACGCTAACCAAAATGGTTGTGTTGCGTTTGCCGCCGATGTTGATTTTACCGGTAAAGCTGTATTAATAGACCGTGGTGCTTGTGCATTTACCGACAAAGTATTAAACGCACAAATAAATGGTGCAGAGTTTGTGATGATTGCAAACAATACTGATGATGGTACACCAGCTCCTATGGGTGGTTTTGATGCTGCTGTAACAATTAAAAACGTAGGCATTAATTTTGCTGCAGGTGCGGCTTTAAAAGCACAGTTAGCAGCAGGTGGTCCGGCAACATTTGATATTAGCATTGACATTAAAACTACATCTGGCGCTGTAGCTACGTTCTCATCTCGTGGTCCTTCAATGGATGGTTTATTAAAACCAGAAATTACCGCACCAGGTACTAGTATTGATGTTGCAGCAGCAGGTACTCAAACTGGTACTAACCCAGTTTCAGGCACATCTTTTTCAGGTCCAATTACTGCTGGTGCTGTTGCGATGATTCGTGAAGCACATCCAGATCGTAATGCCTTTGAAATTAAAGCAACAATAATGAATGCGGCTAATTTAAATGTAACAAACGAGCCGTTAGCAATTAATCCTGCTTCAGAATTAGCACCTATTAGTATGATTGGCGCAGGTTTAGTTGATGTAGCTAAAGCGGTTAATTTACCGGTTGCTGCATGGGTAAATAACGCTAAGTTTAATACCAAGCAAGCAGCGCTTTCATTTGGCTTAGAAAGCATGACAGAAACTGCATCGTTAACTAAAACGGTAACAGTTAAGAACTTCTCAGCTGACGCTAAAACTTATAACTTACGTACAGAAGCGCGTTACCAGAGCGATATAGATACTGCGGCTATTAGTTGGGATTTCCCTGCATCAATTACTGTTCCTGCAGGCCAAGCTATTAATTTTGACGTAGTATTAACCGTTGATCCAGCTAAGTTACCAGAGTGGAATCTAAATAACCCATTTAGCGCAGAGGAAGTTGCAGCAAGAAGTGCAGCATTAACCTCAGTAGAGTTTGATGGTGCTTTGGTGTTTGATGATGCCAGCACAGATACTGACCATGATTTACACCTTGTTTATCATGCAATGCCTAAAGCTGCTACTGAGCTAAGCGTTTCATCGCAAATCGTCGATAGTGAAATGGCTCTTGTTGTTACAAATAGTGGTCAAACTGAAATTATGCCACAAGCAGAAAGCATTGTTGCAGTGGGTGTTGAGAAAACATTTGCAGAAGCTGAATTTAATATTCTAGCAACTACTTTCTCGGCGTTTAATGCAGAGTTTTGTGACTCAGGCATATTTGTTACCTCATCGATTCAACTACGTGACCCACTAACGCATACCTTCCAAGCGGGTTACAGATTAGAAATTGATACCGATAATGACGGTGTAGCAGATCAGTTTATGACAAACTTAAACGACCGTGGCCGCGATACAGCGTTCCCTGGGCGTAGCCGTACGCTAATTGGTGAGACAGATGGCGCGGGTAATGATTCATGGGCGTGGGGTACTCCGCTTTATCACTCTGCGGGAGAGGACACCATTACCTTCTCTGGTTGTTCTGAACTACTTAATATAGATGGGACACTACTAGGCGAGCAGATGAACTTTAAAGCATCTGTGGGTTATGCTGCATATCAAAGTGGTGTATTTACTGAAACTGATAGTGTTACAGGTTCAACTGTATTTGGTATGCAACCTCAAGTAGCATTTACCTCGCTTGAAACAGGTGAAGCAGTTACAACACTTAAACCAGGTGAAAAAGCAGTTGTTACAGCAAGTGGTCCATTTGCGCTAACACAGGCTTCAGGCTTAGATGTTGTTAAAGTGATGGCAGCTGCTGATTTAGAGGTTCCAGATGTTTCAGCGCCAGCGCTTGTTGGTGGTGAATTTACTGTTTCTGAAGATGCAGCAAACGGTACCGTTGTAGGTGCTTTAACAGTAACAGAGTCTGAGTTTGATTTAGCTATTTCAGAGTACTTTGTTCAGTCAAATACTCACCAAGGTTTGGGTGTTGATGCCGATGGTCAAGTTGTTGTTACTAACACAGCTTTACTGACAGGTGATTCTTCAGCTGAGATACAAGTAGTGGCAATTGATACGCGTGGTAATGTATCAGAGCCTGCAATGGTTACGGTTAGTATTACTAAAGTAGTACCACCACCGGTTGTTGTAACACCAGAGCCAGAGAAAAAATCTTCGGGTTCATTAGCTTGGTTATTACTTACTGCGCCGCTTGCATTTATGCGTCGTCGTAAGCAAAAGTAAGCTTATAACTTAATTGTTACTTAGAGGGAGCTTCGGCTCCCTTTTTATTTAGCTTCACTAAAGTAAAGGCTTTATCTTATGAAACATATCCCTTGTGTTCTAGCTATATCATCTTTAGCTATTTTAAGTGGCTGCAATCAGGCGCCCGAAGCAGTCCAAACAAACGTTATAAGTACTACAGCAGAGCAGTTACCTCAAGTTGTTGCACCTATAGCTAAAAAAGTACCGCACGCCATGACTATTCATGGCGATACCCGCATTGATAATTACTATTGGCTGCGTGACGATGAACGCAAAGCAGCCGATGTTATTAGTTACCTTGAGGCTGAAAATAGCTACACAAATACCATGCTTGCTCATACTCAAGCGCAGCAAGCTAAACTTTTTGCCGAGCTTAAAGGGCGTATTCAAAAAGATGACGATTCAGTACCGATAAAAAAAGGTGATTATTATTACTCGTCGCAAACTCGTGGCAATAACGAGTACACTACTTATGTGCGTAGCAGTGACTTTTCAGGAGCTAACCAACAGGTTATTTTAGATGTAAATGAACTTGCTAAGGCTCATGACTATTATGCTGTAAGTGGTTTAGATGTGAGTCCAAACGGTAACTTAATGGCTTACGGTGAAGATACTCTCAGTAGACGTATTTATACCGTTAAAATTAAAGATTTAAGCACCGGGAGGCTACTCCAAGATACGCTTGAAGGCACAAGTGGTAACCTTGTTTGGGCAAACGATAACAAAACACTGTATTACATTAAAAAAGACTTACAGACTTTGTTAGGCTACCAGGTTTATCGCCATACTTTAGGTACGCCGCAGGCCAATGACGAACTAGTTTACGAAGAAACAGACTCAAGCTATTACACCGGGTTAAGTAAAAGCAAAGACGGTACTGAAATTTATATTTGGCACAGTAGTAGCACTGCATCAGGTATGTCGGTGCTTAGCGCAAATAACGTTAAAGCAATGCCTCAACGCTTAATTAAACGCCAAGCGAATCTTGAGTATAGTATTTCTAAATTAGGTGAGAGTTATTATATTGTCACTAATTTAAATGCGGTTAATTTTCAGCTAATGAAAGTCGCTATTAATAAAGCACATGATCAAGCAAACTGGCAAACGCTGATCCCAGCACGTGATGATATAAAGCTAGAAGGGATAGAGTTATTTAATGACTATGTGGTTTACCAACAGCGTGAAATGGGGCAATCGCGACAAATAATACGCAATTTAAGCACTAATCAAGAGCAGTTATTATCTTTTAACGACAGTGCCTACACTATTAGTGCTTATGGTAATAACGATATAAACAGCAATAAGTTACGTGTTTACTATACGAGCATGACCACGCCGGGTTCATCTTACGATATAAACCTAAAAACAACGGATAAAACGCTTTTAAAACAACAAGCTGTGCTAGGCAACTTTAATGTTGATAATTACGCATCTGAACGTATATTTATTAACGCCCGCGATGGTGTAAAAGTCCCCGTAAGCTTAGTTTACCGTAAAGATAAATTTAAAAAAGATGCGACGAACCCATTGCTACAATATGGTTATGGCTCGTATGGCGCCACTATGGATCCAACTTTTTCAAGTGCGCGTTTAAGTTTACTTGATCGTGGTTTTGTGTTTGCTATTGCCCATGTTCGAGGCTCGCAAATGTTAGGTCGTCCTTGGTATGACGATGGTAAATTACTTACTAAAAAGAATACGTTTAATGACTTTATAGATGTGACTAAAGCACTGGTAGAGCAAAAGTATGGCGCTAAAGACAAAATATTTGCCCAAGGCGGTAGCGCTGGTGGCTTATTAATGGGCGCAGTAGCAAACCAAGCTCCTGAACTTTACAAAGGTATGGTTGCCGCAGTACCTTTTGTGGATGTGGTTACAACCATGCTTGATGAAAGTATTCCACTAACAACTAACGAATATGGTGAGTGGGGAAACCCAAATGAAAAAGAATACTATGAGTACATGCTATCTTACTCGCCGTACGATCAAGTGTCTAAGCAAGCGTACCCTAATATGCTAGTAACTACGGGTCTGCACGACTCGCAAGTACAGTATTTTGAGCCAGCAAAGTGGGTTGCTAAGCTGCGTGACTATAAAACAGATGACAATAAGTTACTGTTTAAAATTGATATGGAAGCAGGGCATGGCGGTGCATCAGGGCGCTTTAAGCGCTTAGAAGATACCGCGCTAAACTATGCATTTATGCTCGATTTAATGGGTATTAAAGAGTAAGCAAAGTACAACCATTGAGTAATAAGCTAAAGGCATCATTTAAAAGTGATGCCTTAATTTATTACTAAGTTAGCTAAATAAGTTTATAAACTGAGTTATAGTTATGAAATACACACTTACACTCACGCAAAAATAGTAAATATAAGGATAGCGTTATGCATGATGAGCAACAGCTGGAACCCGTCAAAAAAGATGACCGCACATGGGCAATGCTTTGTCATTTAAGTGCCTTGTCTGGATTTATTGTGCCATTAGGCTCTGTAATTGGGCCGTTAATTGTGTGGTTAATAAAAAAAGATGACATGCCGATTGTCGATGTTCATGGCAAAAAAGCACTCAACTTTCAAATCACTATGATGATTGCTTACTTTGTGTGTTTTCTTTTAATGTTTGTTGTTATTGGTGTAATTTTACTGCCAATAGTCGCTATATTTTCGTTTGTAATGGTGATTATTGCCGCGGTTAAAGCCAATGATGGTAAAGAGTTTGACTACCCGTTGAGTTTAAATTTGATAAAATAGCAATGTCGGTTTGTTAATAGCGTATTTTAAACCCAGCTTTTGCTGGGTTTATTTTTTATTTACTTCCTATTGTTAAGGATACTATGCTTTATCTCACGCTATTTTTTAGCGCTTTTATATCGGCTACTTTATTGCCCAGCTCGTCAGAGGTGGTAATGGTAGCTATGATGACCCAAGGTAAAGTAAATTTATTGTTGTTATGGCTAGCTGCCACTTTGGGCAATGTATTAGGGAGCTGCGTTAATTACTGGTTGGGTACTCAAGTACTGCGCTTTAAAGATAAAAGCTGGTTTCCAGTGTCAGAGCAGGGGCTTGAAAAAGCACAAAAGCAGTTTAATAAATACGGTGTATATAGTTTATTATTTGCCTGGCTACCTATAGTTGGCGATCCGCTTACCGTAATAGGGGGAATATTTAAAGTGCGTTTTAGTACGTTTTTATTGTTGGTAACACTAGGTAAGGGGGCACGCTACTTAGCCGTTATCGCCCTTACCTTAGGTGTCGAAAAGCTTATTTAAGCTTTCTTATTTATTCTAAATCAATTGATCCACACGTATTATTTAGCCCAATCTAACGTCAAAGACACAGAATCGGCAAAGCGTAATGCATGCGGTTTATCTACGCGAGCCTTAGCATAATGAACACTTGGGTGTGAATGACAAACAGCAAGAATTTCAGCAACCAGTTTTTCGAGTAATAAAAAGTCGCCTTGTTCTACTAAAGTGATTACTTCTTTGGTAATTACTTTGTAGTTTAGTGCTTGATCTACTTCATCGGTTTTACAGGCGTCGTGTGCAGGGTAATGAATTTCTAAGTTAATCACTACATCCTGCTTTTTCTCGCGCTCTTCTTGGTTAAAGCCAATAAAAGTACGCAGTCGTAAATTGGTTACGTTAATAATTGCATTAGCCATAAGTTAGCCTTTTATTAGCTGCAAAAACTCATTACGTGTTTTTGGATCGGCTCTAAAGTTACCCAGCATTACAGAGGTACGCATACTTGAATTTTGCTTTTCTACGCCGCGCATCATCATACACATATGTTTAGCTTCAACAATTACGCCAACCCCGGTTGCACCCGTTACTTCTTCAACGGCTTTAGCAATTTGATGAGTTAGTTGCTCTTGAATTTGAAAACGACGGGCAAACATGTCAACAATACGGGCAAACTTAGACAGTCCCAATACTTTGCCATTGGGAATATAAGCAATATGACAACGGCCAGTAAAAGGTAATAAATGATGCTCACACATAGAATAAAGCTCTATGTCTTGTACTAATACCATGTCGTCTGCATCTGAGGTAAATACGGCGTTATTAGTAATTTCTTCTAATGTTTGACGATACCCTTGAGTTAGGTATTCCATTGCTTTAGCAGCACGTTTTGGCGTGTCGAGTAAGCCTTCTCTGTTAGGATCTTCCCCTACAGCGGTAATAATATTTTCATAGCTTTGTTTTAGTTCGTTATGCATAAATTTCTCAGTTAATTTAGTTTGGTTTACTTTAAATGCCGACCACCATCTACAGGTATAGCGCGGCCTGTGATGTAGTGGCTATGTAATAGTAAATCAATACTATTGATTATTTCTTGGCATCCTGGTTCGATACCCATTAATGACTTTTTCAGCGTTTTAGCACGATATTGTTCATCATCATGCTCATTAAAAATAATTAACGATGGTGCAACCGAATTTACTTTAATATTAGGTGCGTACTTAGCACTGAACGACTTTGTTAAGTTATCAAGCGCTGCTTTACTTGCGGCATAAGCGACATGTTTTGGGCTACCTGTTTCTACTACGTAATCGGTAAGATGAATAATATCTGCGGGAGTATTCATCTCTGTTTGATAATTTAGTAATAACTCTGCACACAGTAAATTAATTAAATAAGGTGTTTTTGCATGAATTCGCATCATATTGTCAAACAGTTGCGCAAAGTTGGCGTTATTAGCTTCGCAGTCCCAACTGGAAGCATTATGCAAAATAGCGCGTAGTGAGTTGGTATGCTCTTTAAGTGCTTTAATAAAAGTGCTAATACCATCATCAGTACTAAAGTCTGCATAAATGCATACAGCGCCCTGCTGCTCCAATAAATCAACTGCAGCGTGGCGAGTACGATAGGTAATAATTATCGGCTGCCCTTGTGCAATAAAATGTTTAGCTAAAGCAAGGCCAATGCGTTGCCCAGCACCTGTAATTAAAATCGGTGGTGTCATATATACTACAAAGCTCTCTTTTGGCAGGGGATCAGCGTTAATACCAATTTAATTAAAATCTTACGTAATACTTTAAGCGGTCGATCAGTCAAATTACTAAGGTATCGTACGATAATTACTGTATTAAAGCTCATCGTATATAGTTGGCACTGGTTGACGCTTATGTTGCGTACGCTGATAAATAGCGCTAAGTGTTTGTTCAACCTGTTGCGTAACCGGTTTACCTTCTAAAAAGTCATCAATTTGCTCATAACTTAAACCTAACGCTTCTTCGTCGGTAAGTCCTGGGCGATCACTTTCTAAATCTGCGGTAGGTGCTTTATTAACTAATACAGACGAAGCACCTAATGTACTACCTAAAGCGCGCACTTGGCGTTTTGATAAGCCAAAAAGCGGTGCAAGGTCACAAGCGCCATCACCAAACTTGGTATAAAAGCCGGTAATATTCTCGGCACTGTGATCGGTGCCAACTACTAAACCTTGGCAAAATGCAGCAATTTCGTATTGTGCAATCATGCGTTGACGGGCTTTAACATTACCCTTAATAAAATCAATTTTTTCTTGCTCAGGGAGTGATTCACCGTTACCAACAATAGCCGCCATTGTTTGTTCGTGTAGCGCATCGGTTGCGGGCTTAATATTTACCGTCATGCGGCTGCTAGGTTGAATAAAATCAACCGCTAGTTGCGCTTCATTTTCGTCGGCTTGCACACCGTAAGGTAAGCGTACCGCAACAAATTTATAATCAGTAGTGCTTTGCTCTTGGTTAAGTTCATTAACAGCAAGTTGGCATAAACGACCGCACACTGAAGAGTCGACTCCACCACTAATACCTAATACCAAAGACGTTGCATGGGCTGCTATTAAGCGGGCTTTAATAAAGTTAACACGACGGCTAATTTCAGCATTTACATCAATAACTGGCTGCACTTTCATTGCAGCCATAATCTCGGCGCGCATGGCCAACTCCTTAGGGTTAAATAATTATTTCGCTCAGCAGAGCGCTTGTATTATGTGATTTAGGGCTAATAAATTAAAGCCCTAAGTGAGCTTTAATTTTTTGTAACTCGGCTTTTAACTCATCGACTTCGGCGAGTAACTCATTGAGTTCTTCACTTTTTAATTCATCAGTCGCTTGCTCTGCAGGGCGTGTTATTTCACTTATTGGTTGCTCGCCAAGCAAATGCATATAACGACAGTCACGTTTACCAGGCTCGCGCGCAAGTTTGGTTACTATGTCACTTTCAATTAGTTTATTAAGTGCAAGCTCAACGTCATCTACACTATTAAAATTTGCTAATCGTGCGCATCGCGTTTTTAATTCTCCGGGAGTTTGCGCACCACGTAACAGTAACAAGCAAATAATTGCGCGCTGCTGCGTACTAAATTTTAAGCTACTAAACTCGGTGTTACAAAAACGGTGGTCGTATTTATTTACTCGTCCAGAAAGCTCTTCATCAATGGTAACCAGTCGGGCATTTATTAATTCATCGAGTGCAATTTGCACTTCGCTGTCGGTTAAGTTTAAAACCGGTGCACGATTTGATTTTTGATTACACGCATTAGTTAGCGCATTTAACGACAAAGGGTAGTGTTCGGGAGTTGTACTTTGCTTTTCTAGTAAACAGCCAATAATACGCTGTTGATTTGCTGATAATTGCATAACTCATCTCAACTAATAAACTATATGATTAGCTTACACTTTTATTGAGTGCCAAGCCATTGCTGAAGTTTGGGGTGCAGTGCACTAAAATCGAGTGGCTTACTTAAGTAATCATTCATACCCGCTGCTAAGCACTTTTCTTTATCTCCCTGCATTGCATTGGCAGTTAAAGCAACAATAGCTATGTTTTGATAATGTTTACCCGCGTCACCATTTCTAATCGCTTTAGTTGCTTGGTAGCCGTCCATTTCAGGCATTTGGCAGTCCATTAAAATTAGCTGATAAGTATTAGCGGGTTGATCATTTAATTGCTTTATCGCCTCACATCCGTTTTCAGCAATATCAAATGAAATACCGGCTTGTTTTAATAAAGCCCCTGCAACCACTTGGTTAATTTTATTGTCTTCTACCAATAAAACTTGTGGCTCATTTGTATTCACTAATGGCGTTTCAGTGAGTTTATTTTGTAGTTGTGCCTGTTGCTGCTGTTGTTCTATGTATTTATCATTAGCAAGAGAGTCAAATAGGTCTGAGGGCGTTAATGGCTTAAAAATCATTGAGTCTACTTTTAAACTTAGCGTAGAGTCATCTTTGGAATAGCTCATAGGTGCCATTATTATCAGCTTACAACTGTGCTTAGCCAGGTAATTTTTAACTTCAGTAATTTGCGATTGCGGCGCTTGTTCAAAAAAATAATAGTCGATTAAAATAGCATCGAGGGTTGTAGTTGCCTGATCTTTAAAATACGCACTTACAGCAGTGTAGTCGGTTAAGGTATTTGCATTTGCTTGCCATATTATCAGCTGCTTTTTAGCTATGGTTGAGTTTAATAAGCAGCTATCAATAATTAAAATATGTTTGTTTTTAATTAAATGGCTAGGTAGGTCTTGCTGCTTACTTAATTTAGGTTGTACTTTTATTGAAAACGAAAAAGTGCTGCCTTCGTGTAGCATACTGGTTACGCTTACTTCACCTCCCATCAGCTCACATAACTGCTTTGCAATAGCGAGGCCTAAGCCTGTGCCGCCATACTGGCGTGTTGTAGAGGTATCTGCTTGAGTAAATGAGTCAAATAATGTGGCGTGTTTTTCTGGTTTTATGCCAATACCGGTATCAATAATGGAACAAACTAAAGATGTACCATCGGTTGTTTCATCAATTTTTGCGGTGACTACTATTTTTCCGTCAAATGTAAACTTAACCGCGTTACTAATTAAGTTACTTAATATTTGTCGTAACCTATTAGGGTCGCTAACTATTTCGCTGACGGTGATGAGGGTTGCATCTAAAATTAAGATGGTATTATTTTGCTCGGCTTTAAGCGCAAATGATTCAACAACCTCACCTAACAAACGTGGTAAATTAAATTGAATCTTTTCAATATCTAATTTACCAGCCTCTATTTTAGAAAAATCTAAAATATCGTTAATAATATTCAGTAATGATTGCGCCGACGACTGAGCAAGTTCTATATGATGCAACTGTTGTTGATCTAATTGGGTGTTTTTTACGATATTGAGCATCCCTAACACCCCATTCATAGGAGTGCGAATTTCATGACTCATGCTCGCTAAAAACTCACTTTTAGCAGCTACAGCTTGCTCTGCCGTTTCTTTGGCGGTTACTAGTTGTTGCTCTGTTTCTATACGTTGTTGGCTAGAGTAAAGGCTGCCAATAAGTGCTGCTACAGCAATTAAAAAGCTTTCTTCGTTGTGCGCCCAAGCGCGGGTTTTGTTGCATTGCTCGGCGCAAACCATACCTATGATCCCACTTCCGGCAGGAATAACTGCACACAACATGGCATTTATTTTTAGTGGCTTTAGGTAGTGCTCTTTAATTGGCATTAAAATAGGGCACTGCTGTGCATCTGCTGCACTAAATATGGCTTTGCGCTCTATAGCTTCAAAAAAATCAGGAATATCTTTTTGTAACCATGGTTCATTGTTGTTATTTATGGTGGTGTTTATATTATGAAAGGCAATAGGCTTGAGCTGGGTTTTATTGTCGCTAAATAGCCAAATGCTGGCTTGATCGATGTTGAGCGCCTGACAAATTGCTTGAGTAATCACATCTTTAGATTGGCTTAATTGCCCGTTTAAAATTTGATCGTTAACGGTTAAAGACGCTAAGGCTTCGTTAAATAGCGATATTTTATTATTTTCTAATTCTATTTTTTTACGGGTATCAATATTTTGTAATGAGCCAAATATTCTTATACAGCGATCATTTTTATGCTCAGCTTCACCGTGTACCAATACCCAAATAATATTGCCTTTAGCGTCAATAACTTCAAGTTCAGCTTCGTAGCTTTCACCAAATTTAATCGCTCGTTCAATTAATTTAGCTGCTTTTTCTCGGCTTTTTCCGGGCTTAAAGTAGCCAAGATCCTTTGGCCATTGTGGTTGTTCGTCAGGGGCGTATTTAAATATTTTTTTGGTCATATCAGACCAATATGCTTGTTTGTTTTCTAAATTAAACGACCAAGCGCCTACGAGTGCCAGATCACTCATAACTTCCAGCATTTTCTCATTTTGCTGTTGCCGATTAAGCATTTTTAAAAAGAACAAAAATGACCAAATAATCAGTCCGCATATAATTATGCTTGCTAAGCGTAGTGGCCAAATAGTCGCGCTAGGCGGGGCCCAGCCCTTTTTAGGTACAACATAAAGCTCCCAGCTTCCGCCTTGAAAGTTAAGCGTAAACTCTAGTGGGTCTTGTTGCTTTATACTTTTATCGCCATAAAAAAAATCGCCTTTTTTACCTAAGCCATGGCGTCCTTGAATAGCAACATTGTACTGCTCTTGAAGCTCGTAAATACCAGCGTTTTGATATATCTTTTCAAGATCTAATACGACAGAAAGCAGCCCCCAAAAGGATTTATCTGTTTTATAAACAGGAACGCGAGCAACAAGTGCAGAACTCCCTTGTATTAAAGTTAGCGGGCCAGCCATTACAATTTTATTTGTGTCTCTGGCTCTAATTGCATCGATACGTTGAGTTTCATTATCTAAAAAATTAAGGCCTAAGGCTTGTTCATTACCGGCAAGCGGGTAAATCATTTTAATTATCATGTCGGGCGCACCGCCAATATTCCGTAGCTCGTTTGAGGTCTCAAATAAGGGGGCTGCAATTTGTGAGAAACGTGCTTGGTCTAAATTAGCTTCGGCAGTAATAGCGACTCCCAAACCACGAATTAACTGAATATTAGACACTAAAGTTGCTTCGAGTTGGGCCCTGTAAGTGCTCACTTCTGAAAAGGTATGTAATTGATTGGCGTCTTTTGCACGATTATAATTAATACGATCTAGCATAATGATAACTAAGACTATAAGCGTAATCGACAGCCAAAAGGCTAACTTAAAGTTATTGTTTTTACTGTTGTTACTACTTTTTATTGGCGACATTAGCTACATTTTGCTTTTATATTAGACAGTATCCACTATAGCTAATTTATTGTACAAATAAAAATGGCGCATCAGATTATGCGCCATTTTATTTTTATAATTAATAGTTTAACTAAATTACGAGTCGCTAACCTCGCGTGCCCAATGCTGCTGTTTAGCTACATGGAGTTTGCGATAACCATCAAGTAATGCGGCATGCTTTGTAAAGCCAGTAAGCGATAAGCCTGGGAAGGTTAAACCGTTAAATAATTTACGACCTTCGGCTATTTCAATTGCTAGCGTTACATTGGCAGTACCAAACATTAAGCCTAATGCATCTTGATAGTCTGCATATTCGCGTTCGTCATCGTATTTTATTTCTAAAATAGCTTTTAAACAGCGAAAGTGACGCATTGCATCTTCGTTTACTTGCCCGGTATGTAATATCCAGTCAACCCAATCAATGGCTTCTTCGTTACCTGCGGCTAGGCAAAGGTGCGCTTTTAGTTCACCAATACGCAGTGTATCCCAAGATGTATCAGGGTCGGTTACTAAACCAATAAACTCGGCGGCGCGAATGATATCGCTATGACCCGCTTCTTCTAGTGAGTCATAAATTTCCATCCATTGCTCAACGTCGTACTGATCAAGTGATAAAAATGTTTCGCGGAACTTAGCGCCTTCATTGTTGTTACGCCAAATTAGTTCATCAACTGGGTAAATGTCTGACATACCAGGGACTAAAATACGACATGCATATACGTTTAAGTGGGTGTAATCCATGATGTAAATATCATGCCCCATGCTATGAATTAAGTCGGTACAAAAGTTATATTCTTGCTCAGTTGTGCCGCTAAAGTCCCAATGCACAAAGTCAAAGTCGGCTTTTGCGCGGAAAAAGTCATGAGAAATTAAGCCACTAGAATCAATAAAGTGCAGTTCAGTGTTTTCAGGAGAGGCAACTTCATCATTATCAAAAGTAGCAGGTTGGAACACATCAAGTTGATCTAAACGACGACCTTGTAATAGTTCTGTTACGGTACGCTCAAGTGCCACTTCAAACGATGGGTGAGCACCAAAAGAAGCAAATACAGAGCCATCGGCTGGGTGAATAAGGGTAACGCTCATTACTGGGTATTTACCGCCTAGAGAGGCATCGGCAATACGTAAATGAAAACCATGGCTGCGTAACTCTTCACACGCTTCATGAATTTTAGGATACAGCTTAACTACTTCTTCAGGCACGATAGGCAGACACAAGCCCTCAGTAATAATGCGGCTTTTTATAGCGCGTTCAAATACTTCGGATAAGCCTTGTACGCGTGCTTCAAATTTAGTATTGCCGGCGCTCATACCGTTAGATACAAAAATATTACCAATAACGTTAACCGGAATATACACATCTTGGTTATCGCTTTGGCGGGTGTATGGCACAGTACAAATACCACGCTTAACATTACCAGAGTTAAAATCGAAAAGGTGCGATGCATTAAGTTCGCGCTCTGGATCAAAGTAGTCCCATAAGCTTTCATCCATAATGCCTTCAGGCACTTCATCGTTTGTTACTGTAAACCACTTTTCGGTTGGGTAATGGGTAAACTCTGCATGGGCAAACTCTTCACCTAAATAAAAGTCAGCAAAAAAGTAGTTACAGCTTAAGCGTTCAAAGTATTCGCCTAATGCCGAAGCTAACGATGCTTTGTCGTTTGCGCCTTTACCATTGGTAAACATTACGCCACAGTCTTGGTCACGAATATGTACCGAATAACAGTTAGCTACAGGGTTAAGCCATAACGCTTCCTCAATATTAATATTAAGGGCTTTTAGCTTATTTTGCATAGTAGAGATCGACGATTCTAAATCGCGGTCTTTACCTTTTATAAATGTTTTATCAGTCATACTCATCTCAACTAGGGCTGCACAATATGTGGATTAGCTATTATCGTGGATTTTGAGGTTTATTTCATCCTTTGCGCCGCAGAATATGACTTTTTAATAGAAGGATAGTAAATATATGTTAATAATACTTTATTAGAATTCTTAAAGGATAGCTGGATGTTTAAAGTAATCAAGCGCTTGCTGCTGTTAGTAGTGGTTTTAGGGCTGGCCGGTACTGCGGTTGTTTATGGTGTACTTAGTTTGAGTTTACCAGCGCTTGACGGCAAAGGTCATAGCGAAGCGATTAATGAGTCGGTCATTATTTCGCGCGACGTACTTGGTCAAGCTGTTATCAAAGCACAAAGCCACAACGATGCCGCTTATGGTTTGGGGTATGCGCATGGGCAAGACCGATTTTTTCAAATGGACTTACTGAGGCGTAATGCCGCTGGTGAGTTGAGCGAAATTTTTGGTAAGGCGGCGCTAGCACTAGATAAAAAAATGCGTTTTCATCAATTGCGTAAACGCAGCCAAGTTATTTTAAAAAATCTTCCTGAGTCGGATAAGCAATTACTTAAAAGCTACGCTCAAGGGGTTAACGAAGGGTTAGCGCAAATAGGTTACTCAAGCTTTGAATATTTGCTCACTGGTGCACAGCAAAGGCCATGGCAAAGCGAAGACAGCCTATTAATAATTTTTAGTATGTATCTTGATTTACAAAGTGCCACCTTTGAGCGCGACCAAGCATTAATTCAAATTGAGCAGCAATACGGCAAACATATGCTCAAATTTTTAACGCAACCTAGTCAATACCAAGCTGCGCTTGATGGCAGCCAACTAGCGCCTTACAGCGCAGGCATACCTAAACTACCAATACTCAAGCAACAAACGCAGCAATCATCCACTGTGCAATCATCAACACCAGCAATGTATGCATTTAATTCTTTTGCAGCAAGCCAAGAGCGCGGCAGTAATAACTGGGCAGTTACCGGCGCATTAACTACAACCGGATCTGCTATGCTCTCCGATGACATGCACTTAGCAATGGCAGTGCCTGTTATTTGGTACAAAGCGCAACTAAATTATGTACATAACAATGTAAAAACCCAAGTTACGGGCGTATCGTTACCGGGGGCGCCAGCTATTGTAGTAGGCACTAATAATCATATCGCATGGGGGTTTACCAATGGTTATATTGATACCGCGGATTGGGTTGCGCTTACAAGTAACAATAAAACGTGGCAAGTAGATGAGCAAATTGCATTACCTAATAATGAAGCCGAAACTTACACACTTACCCTGAGCGAATATGGCCCGGTAAAATATATTAACGGGCAAGCTTATGCACTGAGCTGGGCGGCGCATCAAAGTTATGCGGTTAACATGCAATTATTACAGCTCGAACAGGCAACTGAAGTTGATGATGCCCTAGCTATAGCCAGCGATGTAGGTATTCCGGTACAAAATTTAATTGTAGTTGATAGCCAAGGCAGTGCCGCATGGAAGTTAATGGGGGGAATTCCTGGGCGTAAAACACCCAGCGAGCTTAGTGTGAAAAGTACTGATTACTCGCCGCTTTGGTTGCAAAATGAAGCGCAGCGCCCCGTGGTTAAAAACCCAGTAAGTGGACGAATATGGACTGCAAACTCACGGGTGGTAAGTGCCCAGGATAACGCTCGCTTTGGTAACGGCGGCTATTCACTTGGCGCGCGTGCAACACAAGTGCGCGACCGCTTGTTTGAAAAACAAAAATTTGTTGAAGATGATTTTTATCAATTACAGCTTGATAACCAAGCCCGGTTTTTAATTCCTTGGCACGCTTTATTGCTCAAGCAACTCAAAGCCGATGAAGGTAATAACGCCGCGTATATTAGCGCGGTTGAAAACTGGCAGCAGTGCGCGTGCGCAAGCTCAGTAGGTTATACCTTGGTAAAGCATTATCGCGATGAAGTGATTAATATTACCTTTAGTACGTTGCAGCAAAGCTTAAGTGAGAAAAATGGCACGTTGAGCTACGTAAGGCGTGACTTAGAACCGGCAGTTTGGCAGCTTATTAACGCGCAACCAAGCAGTTGGCTCAATCCACAATTTTCAACTTGGGAGCAGCAGCTGCAGGGGGCATTTAGTCAAACTATTGCTAAACTCAGTACGCAATACGGTAATAACATTCAAGGCTGGCAGTGGGGCAAAGTAAACGAGCTGGTTATAGAGCATCCGTTTGCTAAACAAATACCAATACTTGCCCGCTTTTTAAATATGCCAAAAACGCCAGGGTTTGGTGATAGTTACATGCCAGCAGTGCAGGGGCGTAGCTTTGGTGCTTCACAGCGCTTTATTGTACAGCCCGGACATTTAGAAAACGCCATTTTAACCGTACCTGGCGGGCAGTCTGGGCACCCGTTATCAAACTTTTATCGTGCCGGTTTTAGTCAATATATTAATGCAGAAAACACGCCATTATTACCACAAGCGCTAGTACATCAAATAATAATATCGCCAAAAGGCAAGTAGCTGTTTAGTGAACTAAGCTAGAGCTTGTTTATCTTTCGAGATTAAATTTACAGCCGTATGTTTGGTTTTTAGGTAAGGCAGGGTCTATGTCGTGTAATTATTCTTCATAAATAGACGATAATTAATTATAAATATAAGTGAGCACTAAAATGAAAAAATTACTTCCCGTATTAATCACTGGCTTGTTGTTAAGTAGTGCGGCTTATGCCGATGAAAGTGTAGTTAAAACGCAAAAACTGAGCGAGCATATTTATATGTTACTTGGTCAAGGAGGCAATATTGCTGTAAGTGTCGGCGACGATGGTATTTATATTATTGATGATCAATTTGCCAAGCTTTCAAGCGATATTAAAAAAACGATTAGCGATTTACAGCCCGGCAGTACTGAGTTTGTAATTAACACCCATCATCATGGCGACCACACCGGAGGCAACGAAAATTTTGCTAAAGCAGGTGCCCACGTTATTGCTCACGATAATGTGCATAAGCGCTTAGTAGCGGAGCATGGTGAAGGGTCAGATTTTTTACCACGGATTAGTTTTAGCCACGATTTAAAGCTGCACTTTAACAACGAACATGCTCATGTAATGCATTATCAGCATGCACATACTGACGGTGACGCAGTCATATTTTTTAACAAGGCTAACATTGTACACATGGGCGACATTTTCTTTAACTTTGGCAGCTTACCGTTTGTAGATGTAGACAGTGGTGGCAGTGTTGATGGTATTTTAGCGGCTGTAGATGACGTAGTGAAACAAATTGACGATAATACAAAAGTGATCCCAGGACATGGTCCGCTAAGCGATCGTTCAGGGCTGGTGGTGTATCGTAAGCTGGTGCAAAAAGCCAAAGATGTTATGCTTAAAGCAATGCAAAACAAGGTAAGCTTAGAGCAAGTACTTAACGCCGACCCATTGGCAGAGCTTGGCCTTGAATACGCTAGCTGGTTACCTAAAGAGCGTGTAACTACACTTTTTTATCGTAGTTTAAAATAATAAAAATGAATTAAGTAATAGCACATCAACTATTTTATTAAGCTGGGCGCATGTTCGGCTTTTTTATTCCCCATTCCTCAAGGAGTTGTGTATGACGGTAGAAAAAACCCATCTCGAAATTTGTAATTTAACTAAAGAGCAATACCCACAAATTAAAACCTTGATGGATCAAGCATACCCAGATTTAGGTGGTGCATGGCCTAGCCATACAATTTTTAGATTAATAGACCAGTTTCCAGAAGGGCAAATAGGCATTGTGGATGATGGTGTGCTGGTAGGCTTAGCATTAAGCGTGCAAGTAGACTATGCCCGCTTTTCTAACCCCCATACCTATGAAGACATAGCCGATGGTCATGACCGCGTATTTAGTGATACCGCTGGCGATGCACTGTATGGCTTAGATGTTGCGATTAGCGAAACGCACAGAGGTATGCGCCTTGGGCGTAGGCTGTACGATGCCCGAAAAGAATTGTGCCGCCAATACAACTTACGCGCTATTTTAGCGGGTGGTCGTATTCCGCGTTATTACAATCACAGTAATGAAATGACCCCAATGGAATATATAGCTAAAGTAGATCAAAAAGAGCTGTACGATCCTATCTTAAGTTTTCAGCTAGCAAACGATTTTCAAGTTAAACGCTTACTTAAAAAGTATTTACCCGAAGATCAAGAATCAGTAGGTTATGCCACATTACTGGAGTGGAATAACATATTGTACGAACCAACCGACACCGTTATTAATATAGTAAAGTCGATTGTGCGTGTAGGTGCGGTGCAGTGGCAAATGCGTAAGGTGGAGTCGGTAGAGGAAATGCTCAAGCAGGTCGAGTATTTTGTTGATACGGTTTCTGATTATCAAAGTGACTTTATTTTATTCCCTGAGTTTTTTAATGCCCCGCTAATGGGCTTAACTGAGCAAGTTAATCAAACCGAAGCGATCCGCAATTTAGCCGAGTACACAGAAACCTTTAAAAATGCTATGTCGCGTATGGCAATTGAATACAATGCCAATATTATTACCGGCTCAATGCCAGTAGCCGACGGGGATAAAATTTATAACGTCAGTTATTTATGTCACCGCAGCGGTAAAATAGATGAGCAACGTAAAATTCATATTACCCCGCATGAGCAAAATGACTGGGTTATTCAAGGCGGCGACAAAATAGCGGTATTTGAAACTGATGCAGGGCGTGTTGGTATTCAAATTTGTTACGATGTTGAGTTTCCAGAACTATCTAGAATTATGGCCAAAGAAGGCTTAGAAATTTTATTTGTACCTTTTTGGACTGATACTAAAAATAGCTATTTACGGGTACGTCATTGTGCTCAAGCACGCGCTATTGAAAACGAATGTTATGTGGTTATAGCAGGCTCTGTTGGTAACTTACCAGAAGTAGAAAGCCTAGATGTACAGTTTGCACAATCGGCAGTACTTACACCGTCTGACTTTTCATTCCCACATGATGCAACACTCAATGAGGCAACCACTAATACCGAAATGTTGTTATTTAGTGACCTTGATATGGATAAATTAAAAATTCTTCACAGCGAAGGGACAGTACGTAACTTAAAAGATCGACGTGAAGATTTATACGACATAATGCTAAAAAAAGTGAGCGACGATAAAAAGGTTAGTGCGGATAAGCAAAAAAGTAGCTTTTAATCACTACAAAATAGGTAGCTTATTAAAGTGTGAGCTGGTTAATTATCATTAATCTTGTTTATTGCTGTTAATGAATAAATTAGCTCGCTAAAATACCGCAAATTTTTAATAGAGTGAGTGCTTTAAGTGGCTTGGATGTATTTAATAATTGCGGGCTTGCTTGAAATTGGCTGGCCAATAGGCTTAAAAATTTCGCAACAAAGTGACAGCCGCTGGTTAGGTATTGGCATTGCGGTTGCATTTATGGTGGTTAGTGGTTTTATGTTGTGGCTAGCTCAACGTGATATTCCTATGGGTACATCTTATGCGGTATGGACAGGCATTGGCGCTGCTGGCACATTTATTGTGGGCATTTTGTTTTATGGTGATGCCGCCACTTTTGGCCGTATTGCCGGTGTATTAATGATTATTTGCGGTGTGATCACACTTAAAATAAGCCATTAATTTATTTTTGTAGTAGATATATTATTAAAACAATATTTTAAAGTAATAGATTCAAGTTAACCCTAAAATATCGCTTTTTAATAAGCATATATTTTAGGGTTATTAAGTGCTGCGACGAGTCGTATGTAATCAATTATGAAACTAGGGTTAATTTATAAATCTAGCCTGTTCTGTATGGTGTGCATCAAAACATGCCGTTAACCATCTCGTGGCTGTATCAGATATGCCTGGGATATATTTAACCCCAACAGCTTGAGGGTATATTGGTAGTTCACCATCTACATAATGCTGTTCATTTAAAAAAGATGTAGGAAGATCTTTGCCATGGGCAAAAAGTATCATCATTAACTTAACTGGAGATGCGCCTACTATATTACCTTTTTTAAATTGAAATACATTATGTAAATATTTTTCAGAAGTTTCTTTAAGTGAGTACTTTAATACATTGGCTCTACTAGAGTATTTAGCATCGAGAATGACAATTAAAGGATCTTTCCAAGCTACTTTGTTAATCCGGATAATATAATCTGGAGAATAATAGTGGCGACCATAAGCAGATCTAGGTTCTTTGTTGCTTATGTTGATAAGATCATTAAATTGAGTAATTCCTTTCTTGTAACTATAAATCTGAGGCTCAAGAAATAACTCAATTGACACATCATCATTACCGAACCCAAAGTAATTATTAATTTTATCAACAGGTCTTTCCCGCTCTTCACCTTCAAAAGATAAGTCTTCAGAATACCTGCGATAAATCTTATTTTCTAGTTGTACATCAAACATCTCAGGGATGCTTTTTGAGAGCATTAACAGTGTTGATATTTCATAGATAGAAGATAAGTTTCTAAGGCCGAGTAAAATATTGTTCTTATCTAGATTTGGCGTACTTGCATTGTACCATTTATTAATTTCTACAAATAAATGTCTATAATACGGACGTTTCATAACAAAAGAGGTAATTCTTGGCCTCAATTTTGGTATTAATTTACTCCGTAATTTACTCTTATTTAAATAAATTAGTTTATCTACTAAGAGTAAAAGAGAGTTTATATCTTCGATATGATGATTAATAATATCATTTTTGAACGATGACAATATATGATCAAACGATACAAACTCTGACGAATCAT
The DNA here is from genome assembly GCF_014163535.1 of Pseudoalteromonas sp. SR45-4. Lineage (NCBI taxonomy): Bacteria > Pseudomonadati > Pseudomonadota > Gammaproteobacteria > Alteromonadales > Pseudoalteromonadaceae > Pseudoalteromonas > Pseudoalteromonas sp. SR45-4. Next base: position 37,896 of record NZ_JACJDO010000014.1, on the reverse strand, counting down.
CTGTTTGTATTTTTTCAGTTGTCATTAACCCTGAAGTGCTTTTATATTTCTTTCTCAGATCAATAAGGAATATTCTGGCCGAATAAAGAAAGCTATTAATAACCCTATTTTCGAATATGTCAGTATTATGAATTAAACGCTCAGACGGTACTTCACTGATTGTATAGGTCCTATTATGTATTTTTAACTTTGCTTCTTCAGCATTAGAAGGTGTAATTTTATCTAAGTTCTGTAGAAGCCAATAAATACTATCAGGCCCAGTAGGCTGCCCTTGCTGGGATGTTTGTAACGAATTCTCCAAAGTATGTTTATAATCTCGATAAAACACCCCTAATTTATTATAAAAATAGTGTACCGTTTTTCGTAATAAAGAGAATTTATGCATATTCTCTTGACTCTGATTATCGAAATTACCACCTATAAAACTTTTTGAGAAGCATAAGGACACAAGTTCATTTTCGTTATCAGAAATATACTCTAACATCGATTTAGCAAGCTCTGAGTTGGCTTTTCTGGCTTTTACATCAATATGAACTCTATCTAAAATCTTATGCTCGCTTTCAAACTTTAAATATATTTCACTTTCTCCAAAATAATTGAAAAACAACTGATTTTTGTTAAACTCTTTATGCTGAATAGAATTGAATTGTCTGTAGCCATCGCCTCGATAACTAAGCTCCAACTGAATAGGTACATCACCAATTAATATATACGGGTCGCCAAGACCAAAATACTCTTCACTAATATCAACTATAATTTCGACGATATCAGTTTCATTAATTTGCAATATTTGCTCAGGCGACGGCTTATAAATTACAGCATCCTCATTAACTCCATGAGTTAGCTTAAATGCCCATTGGATCATAAAAAGGCTCCATAAGCTTGCATATTCAGCTCACCTCGAGAAATAATATGATTAATTTTTTTATAAGACTTATTTAACTCACTAGGGATTATATTAGCTAATTTCTTAAGCCTCTCACCAAATTGTTCACCATAACCATTTAATAAGGGTAAAATATGTTGGCAAATAGCATAATCTAAAGCAGCTAAATTATGTGAAATCATAAGTGGAGATGCAACATTGCAGTAAGCTGATATCGCTTTTATTTTTCTATAAGAAATAATGATTTGAGAACCTAGCTCGGGGCTATCATCATGTAAAACGCTGGTAATGTCATTTATGATAGAAGCTATATCATCAGGTAATTCATACTTTGATGCTTTGAATAACTTAATAAAATCCTCACCTTTTATACACTCAGATATTGCGTCAAATGTTTTTTTAGAAGAAATCGCATTAATAGAACCTTGGCTAACTAAATTATCAAAGTTGATAATTGCAGCCCTATCTAGCATCCTCGGCGTTAATGCCTGGACGGATTCGTCGTGATTAACTGTACCTAAAAATCTTAGATGTTGTGGGATAACAAGCTCAGGTTGATTTGGATCACCGGTATAAATAGTGCGGTTGGATTCACTATCGGCCATCTCCATAAAAGGGCTAAAATAGTGTTCGGGTTGAGATAAATTAAACTCATCGAGTAAAACAATAGCAGTTGAGCCATTATTAACATCTTCACTTTGCATTTGTTCTATTAAGTCATAGAGCCCTGTTGAAGATGGTACAAAAGATTGAGATAAGGCATTAAAAAAGCCGAGAACATCTCTCTGTGAAGTCCATCCTCGGGCAACGGGGATATTTAGTAACCTACTCTGAAGCCCCATAGATTGGCCAATAAGTTTAGCAAGTGACGTTTTTCCTGTACCAGGTAACCCACTAAACAAAGTAAACTGGCTTTGTGATAACGTAATTATAATATTTGCTAAGTCATCAAAATCAGTTTTTCTTCCTAATGTTGTTAATTTATCAGAGATATCATTAATAAAACTTTCTCGCGCATCACTATCATATTGATCAATAGCTTTGTTAGCGCTGACAATAAAGTTAACTTGGACTTTCTTTTCTGTTGGATTCGCCCCAGTTAACACGTCGACTTGGTTTTTAATTTTTAATAGGCTTTGAACTAGTTGCGTATTATCTTTCTTTAATTCATCTGCGATTTCATCCCGTCTTACACTTAACCTCTCTATGTCTTTATCTTTTTCTTTATTAATAATTTCTAAGTTATTTTTTCTCAACTGAACTTCTTTAAGGGAGTTGTACTCGCTAAATTCACTTTTTATTTCCTTTAATTTTTCTCCATAATTTTTAATTTCTTGCTTAACTAGTTCAAGGTCAACCTCTAACTTCTCTTTTAACTCATCACTAATAGCTTGTTGGTGCTCTTCAGTATCACTATTTTGAAGCTCATCTTTTTTCTGTCTTAGCTCACTTTGAACGCTTTCTTTAGTTTTAATTAATTCATCTATTTCAGATTGAATTTTGAGATTCTCTTCTTTTAAAGTTAAAAGATATTCCTCACGTTCGTCCTTAAAAAAATCTGCTTTGTTCTCGGCAATATACGACTCTAATACTTTGCTACCATTAGGACTATTGATTAACTCTGACATTAAGTCTGAACGGACTCTTCCCCACTCAAGAGGAAGATCTAATAAATCAAAAAACCTATGGAAGCGCTCTTTATTAGATTTGTACTCTTTTATATTAGTTGCCTGACTTCGGATAAGGCTTACCATACTCTTACTAAAGTTACGTATATTAGGGTTTTGAGCGACCATATTTCCATATTTAGTAATAACTTGCTCATCAGTCATGTAGTCGATAGTCTGTTCCATATGGCCAAGGAAATCTTTATGGTTTATCAAGACATTTACAAAAGCACCTGAAATAATAGTTTGATGAGTATATTCTTCTAACTTAAATTTATCTAAAACAGCATAGTGATGATTAGTTATTAACTTACCTGGGGCTACTTGTAAATCTAACGCTGCTGTAATTAATTTGACTGCATGGCGCCTCTCATCTACATCAGAGACAATCTCATAGTCAAAAGGACCTAAAACTGAGTTATCTTCTTGAAGAAATATGGTTTTGGTATGTGGGAGGTTAGGCAAAAATATAATTGGTTCAGAAACATCTGGTAAAGATGTATTAAACACCTCAGATACGTTTAGCTTACTTCTAATAGGTGATGCATATTCAGGCAATGAAACATATTGGCAATCACCTTCATTCACTTCAAACTTACTAGGTGAGCATCTTAATTCAAATAACTCGTCTTTATATTTTTCTTCTAGTTCAGAGTAATTTCTAGTTATAAATACTTCTTTGGTATGGCAAAAAAATTCTTCAATGTTGATGGGGTATAATTTATCGTGTATTTTTTCAAAGAATACATTAACTTTTCCTCTATCGCCTTCATTTCCAAAGCTTTTAGCTAAAGAGCATATTACAATTCTTTCCATTTTAATAAATCCTTTTTAATCGTTTAGATAATTTTATATTCAGATGTACTATATATCTAAAATAAACTATAAGTAACAGTAATCTTATAAATCAGTTGGTTAAGTGATTTTTTAATACAATAAGAGAGTATGTAATTAATTGGGCAACATGACTAAAATAGCGGCAACAGCAATGAGTAATAACCCGGCGCTGTCTTGTTTTTTAAGCGGTTGTTTTAGCCACAGTACGGCAATGAGTATGGTAAAAAACACCTCTATTTGGCCAAGCGTTTTTACATAGGCAACATGCTGCAAGCTCATGGCGCTAAACCAGCCAATAGAGCCCACACAGCTAAAAATACTAATCGCGACAGTTGTGCCCTTATATTGCCAAAGTTTACTGAGGGTGTGTGGCTCTTTTAATAATAAATACCCCAGCAATATTAGAGTTTGTAAGCTAATAACAAAAAGCAGTACCCAAGCAGCAGAGTGAGGAAATAATAGCCCTGAATTTAAACTGCCCTCACGTACCCATAATGAAGTAAGCGCAAAGCAAGTACCGCACGCAAGCCCTAATAAAGCTGTTTTGGCATCGAAGCGTTTAATGCTGGTTATACCGCTCATTAGCAGTACGGCAATAGCCCCTAAAAATACCCCCAACCAACCCAATAAGGTTAACGCCGAGCCAAAAAATAATACTCCTAAAATAGCGGCAACCAAAGCCTCACTTTTTGCAAGCCCAGCGCCCACAGCGTAATTATTCATTTTAAATAATTTAACCATTAAGCCAGTAGCAAGAATTTGCATAATACTTGCGCCAATAATAAAGCCCCAAAAAGCATTATTAAAACTAGGCATAGCGGTATCTTGGTATTGATATAAACCATACAAATACACAGCAGCAATAGGGCCTGCAACAATAAAACGCGATAGAGTAACGCCAGCTACGCTCACATTACTACTTAACTTACTTTGTAGTGCATTGCGCCACGCCTGCATAAAAGCGGCTAAAAAAGTGAAAAATACCCAAGTCATAATAACAATACAAAAATAATAGAGGGCGATAAGTTAACAAGGTATACAAAGTAAAGCGATAGTGCTTTAGGCTCAGCTGCGACAATATGCCGCAGTTTAACTGCCGTAAAATTAGTTTATAGTTGGCTTGATGTTACTGTTTAGCCGTCAGGTGCTTATCTGGCGGCTTTTTTATAGTGGGTGTGTTATTTTAAATAATTAACAATAACAAAGAACCGTACTATGACTATTTTAATCGCTTGTGCTTTATTGGCCGTTGTAATGCCTTATTTAGCAAGAATACCCGCAGTAATCGAACTTAATAAATTGGGCGGCTACGACAACAAGCATCCGCGCCAACAACAAACTCAATTAACCGGTTTAGGAGCGCGCGCTTTAGCTGCACACCAAAACTGTTTTGAGTCGTTAGCAGTATTTGCCGTTGCACTTGCGGTGGTATTAGGCACTAATAATGTTAATGCGGTAACCGAAACCTTGGCGATGAGCCACATTGTAGCGCGTGTTTTATTTTGTGCTTTTTACTACCTTAACCTAGATATTATGCGCTCAATTATGTGGTTTGTTGGTATAAGTACAGCTATTGCAATGATTGCAGTGAGCTTTTAAATTTATTTTAAAACCCCAAAGCGTTTTAAAAGGCGCTTACTTTATAATATCGCTTTTATTAATTGCAATATATTGCCCTTGGGCAAGGTTTAGCGTTTGCAGGGTTAGCTCGCTAATTTGCTCGCGATACAAGTCAATTACCTTGTAACCACAATAGTGTGCCATTTTTCTAATTTGCCTATTAAGCCCTTGCTTTAAAATAATACTAAATTGTTTGTCTGCTATTTTTTCAACGCTACAGGGCAAGGTTATTTGCTTATCTACCGGTACACCTGCGGCCATTTTTGTACAAAACTCGGCATCAATGCTTTTATTAACGCTAACTAAGTAACGTTTTGGCTGGTGGAAGTCGGGATGAATTAGTTGGTTACACAACTCACCATCGTTGGTTAATATAAGCAAGCCACGGGAGTCTTTATCAAGACGGCCAATAGGGTAAACCCGCGTAATAGTAGGCAGGTGGTGATAAAGGCTAGCAGGGTCATTCTGATCAAGCTTGCAGTCAATACCTACAGGCTTATGATAAGCAAAATAAATTAACTCAGCAGTGCCTTTAATAATTTGCCCGTTAACTGTTATTTGGTCTTGCTCATCAACATGGTCAATATGATTAGCCGGGCGGTTATTTACTATCACTGCACCTTCGTCAATTAAGCGTGAGGCTTGTTTACGCGAGCAAACACCAGCATGGGCAATGTATTTAGCGAGTCGAATTTTGGTGCTCATAAATGGTTGCTGTTAGTCATTGGCAAAAAGTGTGCAGCAGATTATAGCAAAGCTGCCAAGTAAACATTACTGAAGGTGGGTAAATAGCTATAAATTTAGTGTTAGGCGCTACAGAATATGCATTTTTATAAGCAGCTGTTGGTTTAATAATTTTTAATTTTATAAATATTAGAGGCGTTAATGTATCAATTATATGCAAATAATGACGATTGCTTAAATCAGGCGCTTCGTCAAAAAATAGTGGCGTTTAATAGCGCGCATTTTGATGCTGAGCGTATGCCTATTGGTTATCAGTTTTTAGACGCACAAGAGGAATTGGTCGCTGGAATTAGTGGCTGTGTATTTGGCAATTGGTTGCAGATAAATTGGCTTTGGTGCAGCGAGTTAGTACGTGGCAATGGCTTGGCGACTAAGTTATTAGTCGCACTTGAAGCGGCTGCAGTTGAGCTTGGGGCAACGAGGGGGCAGCTCGATACGCTTGATTTTCAAGCCAAGCCTTTTTATGAAAAGCACGGTTACCAAGTTAAGTATCAACTTAATAATTATCCGCGCACGGGTACTCGCTATTTTATGGAAAAATCGCTTATTTAACCTTTGCAGGGTGATTAAATAGCTTTAAGTGGCTCGCCTGTAAAGGTTACGCCTAAAAACGGGGTCACTTCAGGAGCAAGCATAAAGGTGCGAATATTCATATGATCGCTACCTTTGGGGTTGTTAAGCACATCTTGATGATAAAACTGACCAAAGCAATCGAGCGTATTTTGTTTACTAAGTTGGTTTAGTTTTGCAAAAGCGAAAATTTTGCAAGAACCATTGTTCTCGCTCGCAGCACTAAGTAAACCATGATTATTAAATGCGCAAGGGGTGAAGCGGTAATGTGTATCGATAATTGCCATAGTGTCGGTAAATTCGATGCTTTTTGGCTCATTTGCCAATTTTTCTAGGTAGTCACTTAGAGTCACTTTCTGTCCTTAGGATTATTTTTATACTTAACTCTAACCTATCTGTTTACTGATTTATATTAAACTAGTACACGTGCACTTAAATTAAGTGTGATAAGGCATTAATGTTAGTTATTTCAATATCGGCAAGGCCTTTGTAAGTATAGTTGGCAGCTTGGTTATTTAACCATACAGATTGGCAGCCGGCATTATTAGCGCCTTGCACGTCGCTATCTAGGCTGTCACCAATGTGTAAAATAGCTTTGTGTGGCACCTGTAAATGTGTAGCTGCTTGATCAAACAAGTTATTGTGCGGTTTAGCTTTACCGTGTAAACCCGCTTGCAGTACCAAGTTAAATTTATTATTTAAATTAAACTGGCTCACATCGGCATTGCCGTTGGTTATGGCTATAAGGGTAAAGTGAGTAGCGAGCTTGTCGAGTAAGTTAAGTACGTCATCGGTCACGGTTATATTACTGCGAGCTTGAGCAAATACCTTGTACGCAGCACTTGCAAAGTGTTTTGCGTCGTCGGCATTAAAGCCTTGCTTAGCAAGAAGTAAGCCCAGTGTTTGCAAACGCCACTGCGTTACATCTTCAATTAATTTTGGCTGCTGTTGCAGTGCACAATCACGACAATGTAGCCATTGCTGCAAGCCCTGATGTTGATAACCCGGCAGGGTATTTAAATAATCAGTTTGCGCTTGTACGGCGGCTTTTATAATAGGGCGATTGTCGTAAAGGGTATCGTCTAGGTCGAAGCTTAATACCGACACAGGTGCAATGGCACGATTAAAGCGGATCATATTATGGCTTCCTAATCAGTTCGCTTTTTTGCCCTTGGGTGCGTGTTGTCGTACACCTTGGCTAAATGCTGAAAATCTAAATGAGTATACACTTGAGTGGCCGACAAACTACTGTGCCCGAGCAGTTCTTGTACCGCGCGTAAATCGCCAGATGACTCTAAAATATGCGAAGCAAACGAGTGGCGTAATTTGTGCGGATGCACTTGCGAGCTAATGCCTTGCTTGATGCCCCATTCTTGCATTCTTAAACGTACTTGGCGTACCGAAATGCGATTTTTTTTGCTACTTAAAAATACCGCCACTTCGTCAGGGGTTGCAAATTGAGGGCGTATTATGAGCCATTTTTTTAGCGCGTTTAGCGCTTTACTGCCTACCGGAATTAAGCGTTCTTTATTGCCTTTACCGCGTACTAATATTTCACCATTTGCGGCGCTTATATCTTGTAGGTTAGCACCAACTAATTCGCTAATACGTAAACCTGATGAGTACATAAGCTCCATCATGGCTTTGTCTCTAATGGCCAGAGGTTCGTCGTCGGGTATTTCGAGCAAGCGTGCCATTTGATCTACATCGAGATTTTTAGGCAAAGGCTTAGCAAACTTAGGCCCTTTTATGCCTACCGCCGGGTTATGATAATGCGCTTGTTTAGCAATATTTTTAGCTTTTAAGAATTTATATAAACTGCGAATACAACTGAGCTTTAAACTAATAGTGCGGCCACTTAATTGTTTTGAGCGCAGTGCCATGCTGTAACGGCGAATATGCTCACCCTGTACACTAAACCAGTCGTCGCAGAGCTTACTAAAGTAAAGCGCTGCAAAGCCAAGTTGGCTGACATATTGGTTAACAGTGTGCGCTGAGTATTGCCTTTCAAACTTTAAATAGTCGCTAAATAAAGTAATAGGAGTGCGCCAGTTATCGCTTAAGTCGCTGATATTTGGCGCAGGGTTGTCACTCATGCAAGTTCCAGCAACCTTGACTGCAGAGCGACTACAAAGTCTAGTACAAAAAGGGTGTCTTGTGCGGGCTCAAAGTGGTTGGCGTTGTTGCTGGCAAAAGCCAAAATAGCAATTGGCTTGTTAATATCACCAATTAAATAAATAGCCGTTGATTGCGTCGTATCGCTAAATAACAAATCTCGTTCTTGCTGATTAATACGCCCTAAATAGTGCCCTGAATTGCTCAGGCGATGCTCAACAAGTTGAGCATATTTAGTGTCGTACTTTACTAACCGACAGTCGCTAATATCTGGATTGCTACAAATAATATCTTGTAAGTTACTGGCAAGCGCATCGAAGTCGTTATTACTGCAAAGCTGTTGATGGCATAGGCTAAATAAGCGATACACTTGCTCATTTTGTGCAGCGTATTTGCTCATGCTGGCAATTTGATTTTTTAACAACGTATTGTGCTCGCGCAATTGCCGCTGCTGAATATGCACCAAAGATGTTGCACCTTGGGCTTGTTGTTGCAGCTCAAGCTGAGCAAGTAGCTCAGGGTGCTGAATTAAAAAATCAGGGTGGAGTTGTAAATAATCTACCACTTGCTGCGCGTTTAGCTCACTCATAGTGCCACTTGTCCATCAAACACATGCTCTGCTGGGCCGGTCATACGTACTGGGTGGCCTTCACCGTTCCAGCGAATTTGTAAACTGCCACCGGGTAAGTCTACTTGTACTGTGCTGATTAATTTATTTTGAATAAACCCAATAACCATTGCTGCACAAGCGCCTGTACCACATGCTAATGTTTCGTTTACACCGCGCTCCCACACTCGTAATTTAATATGCTCTTTGGAAATAACTTGCATAAAACCAATATTAGCTCGCTGCGGAAAACGCTCATGGTTTTCAAGTAACGGGCCCAAAATATCAACTTGTGCGGTAGTAATATCGTCAACTTCTAATACACAATGTGGGTTACCCATAGAAACCGCGCCACTAAAAACAGTATGCTCTTCGGTACGAATAATATAGGTCAGTTCGCGCTTGGTTGCTTTGAGTGGGATTTTACTTGGCTCAAAATTAGGATGGCCCATATTTACAGTTACTTGGCCGTCTTTTTCTATGTATAGGGTTAAATTACCCGACTTAGTAGACACAGTAATTTTGTGTTTATTGGTAAGGCCTTTCATACGTACAAAGCGGGCAAAGCAACGTGCGCCATTGCCGCATTGCTCTACTTCGGTGCCATCGGCATTAAAAATACGGTAATGAAAATCGAGATCAGGGGAGTATGGTGCTTCAACCATTAGCAGTTGGTCAAAGCCAATGCCAAAATGGCGATCGGCCAGTTTTATTATTTGATCTCGCGACAAAAAAACGTTTTGTGTAATATTATCAATCACAACAAAGTCGTTGCCTAAGCCGTGCATTTTGGAAAAATTAACTAACATAGCGCTCTAATTCGGTTTTGCTCTGCGCTAATCATGCCACAGAGCAGGGACTTACAAAAACGTTTAAGGTAAAATTTTCTCACCTTGATACAGGCTCTCTATGGTTTCGCGTTCGCGAATAAGATGGTGTTGACTGCCATCTACCATTATTTCTGCAACACGCGGACGAGAGTTATAATTTGAACTCATAGTAAAGCCATAAGCACCGGCACTTCTTTGTACCAGTAAGTCGCCTTGTTTAAGTGCTAACTCGCGGTCTTTACCTAAAAAGTCACCAGTTTCGCAAACAGGGCCAACAATATCAAAGTTATGAGTAGGGGTTTCGTCGTCGCGTACCGATACCGGAATGATTTTTTGCCATGCTTGATAAAGCGCTGGGCGCAGCATGTCGTTCATGCCTGCATCAACAATAGCAAAGTACTTATCTTGGTTTTGTTTAATAAATTCAACTTGAGTAACTAAAACTCCTGCGTTAGCAGCAATGGCGCGACCGGGTTCAAATATAAGCTCAAGGTGGCGATAATTAACTAGGCGCTCAGTAACTTGCGCTGCATATTCGCTAGGGTGCGGAGGTTGCTCGTCATTATAAGTTACCCCTAAACCACCGCCTATATCTAAATGGGTAAGCTCGATGTTACACGCTTTTAATTCATCTATTAGCGTTAGTAGCTTATCAAGTGCTTCAAGAAAAGGTCTGGTTTCGGTGAGTTGCGAGCCAATGTGGCAATCAACGCCAATAATGTTTAATCCAGGCAGTGAAGCGGCATGCTGATACACGCTCACAGCTGTTTGGATATCTATACCAAACTTGTTTTCTTTTAAGCCGGTAGAAATATACGGATGCGTTTTTGCATCTATATCGGGGTTAACGCGAATAGAAATAGGCGCTGCTAAATTTAGCTCACAGGCCACTTCTGAAATACGTTCTAGCTCCGAGACCGACTCAACATTAAAGCATTTAATTCCGAGCTTTAATGCATAGGCTATTTCGTCTGCTGTTTTAGCCACACCCGAAAACACCACTTTGGAGGTGTCGCCACCGGCTTTAATTACTCGCGCCAGTTCACCCTTAGATACAATGTCGAAGCCCGACCCTAAACGCGCTAATATATTGAGTACCGCAATATTAGAGTTGGCTTTAACGGCGTAGCACACCAGGGATTTATGATTTTTAGTAGCATTAGCAAAGGCTAAATAATGGCGCTCAAAGGTGGCTCGCGAATAAACGTAGCATGGCGTACCATATTGCTGAGCAATACTTGCAATGCTTACGTCTTCAGCAAATAATTGATTGTTTTTATAATTAAAAAAATCCATTTATTGCTCCTGCTTTTTAGGTGTATTGGTTTGCTCAGTTTGAGTTGCTGGATTAGCTACGTCTTGAGGTTTATTTTGTTCTGCTTTTTGCTCTGGCAAATAGAGCGGACCGCTTTGACCACAGCCAGCTAATGCGCTTAGCAGTACAGTGCTTATTAATAGTTGCTTAAATTGTGAAGTATGTATCGCTTTCATTAGATTAATAGTGTTGCTGGCTTTATAATCGCAGAGTAACAGAATATCTAAAAAATGCAGCTATTCGCGGATGATTTTATTCCTGTTACACTAGCTGTACAAAAACGCACCCACTATTAGGCGGCTCGCCTGCAAAGGAAATTAACCATGACTGATCATGAATATCACCAATTAGCCGAAGCACTTATGTTCACAATTGAAGAACAAGTTGATGATTGTGAAGCAGATTTAGATTATGAGTCGGCACAAGGTATTTTAGAACTAATTTTTCCTGACAACAGTAAAATTGTGATTAACAAGCAAGCACCTTTACACCAAGTATGGGTTGCGACTAAGTTTAACGGACATCATTTTGAATTACGTGGTGATAAGTGGATAGATAATCGCTCTGGCGCAGAGTTTTGGCAGTTTATTAACGAGGCATCAACTCGCCAAGCTGGCCAAGACGTTAAATGGCAATCATCGTTATGAGTTTAGAGTTTGTAGAATATCCGGCTCAAGGTGAGCATAAAGCAACCGTTATTTGGTTGCACGGTTTAGGTGATTCGGGGGAAGGTTTTGCACCCGTAGCACCACAGTTGCAATTACCAAGTGAACTAGGGCTGCGATTTATTTTTCCGCACGCGCCTGTGCAACCGGTCACCATAAATGGTGGCATGGAAATGCGTTCTTGGTATGATATTAAATCAATAGAATTAGATAAACGTGCCGATGAGCAAGGTGTAAGAGATTCTGCCGCTAAAGTAGAGCAACTTATTAACCAAGAAATAGCCAATGGTATTGCTGCTGATAAAATTATTTTAGCGGGTTTTTCCCAAGGTGGCGTTGTAGCTTTGCATTTAGCCCCACGTTTTGAGCAAAAGCTGGCGGGTGTAATGGCGCTTTCAACCTATATGTGTGTACCAGAAAAGCTGGCAGATGAAGCACTACACACAGATTTAAATATTTTTATGGCGCATGGCAGTCAAGATAATGTAGTACCGCCTAGTGCAGGTAAAAGTGCGTTCGAAGTATTAACAGCACTTAGCATGGATGTAAGCTGGCAAGAGTACCCTATGGCTCACCAGGTTTGCGCAGAAGAACTGCAAGCTATTCGCCATTGGTTAATTGCTCGCTTAAGCTAATAATGGAGCCGCTGAGGTTAAAATGAGTCAAAAAATAGTTATTAAAGCAAATGTTAAACGCGAACCACAAGAAAGTGTAACTACACTAACCTACGAGTGGAATTGGCGTCGTATTGTGAGTATTTCTATGCTGCTACTCATGACCTCTGCTGCCGTTATATATGGCTTAACTAGCGCCGTTAGTGCCGAGCAGGACGAACACCCAAATGAGCCAGAGGATAGAGTGTTGGCGCAAAGTAACGATATAAGCCAGCGTGCTGTTACTTCATTACAAACAACGCAAGTAGAGCTAAATACCTCGGCAACAGTTGCGTCACAAAACAGTGAAAGTGAGTTGTTAGTTGCGCCTATTAATTTAGTTGCAGAGCAAAAAGTAGCAGAGCCTGATAAAGTAGCAGCGGCAGAGTTACCCGCAATCCCGCAAGCTGAGGCTAAAAACCACTCACCAGAGCCGGTTAATATTGAGCAAGTACCTACTACCGATTTATTAGTTGATACAGATGTTGCCGCTATTAGTGATACTGCACTCTCTAGCACGCAGGGCTTTGCCCCTTTAGCGCAGCTAGCGAGTGTGGCACTTGGCGCGCAAATAGATACCGATAAAATAAGCCGAGCAGTGCTTACACGTAAAGTAAGCAAGCGAGAGCCGGTAAATGTATTTGCTGCAGATATTCGTTTAAGTCAATTTGACGAGACGTTATCGTTTTTTAGTGAGCTAAAAAACTTACAAGGCCAACAGGTAAAGCATGTATGGTTTTTTGAGGATGATATTGTGGCTGAAATTGAGTTAGATATAACATCCTCTCGTTATCGTACGTATTCGACCAAGAATATAATGGACTCGCAAATAGGCCAATGGCGGGTTGATGTAATTGATGAGCAAGGCCAATTAATTGCTCAAAAAGAATTTAGAATATTAGCTGATTGAGCCAGCTAAATTGCAATTATTAAGTGAGTATTTTTTATGACCCAAACAACAAATATAGTGCGTATTGCTACTCGTAAAAGTGCATTGGCACTTTGGCAAGCTGAATTTGTAAAGGCGCAATTAGAGCATTATCACCCAGGTATTTTAGTAGAATTAGTGCCTATGTCGACCCAAGGCGATATTATTTTAGATACCCCTTTAGCTAAAATTGGTGGTAAAGGTTTATTTGTTAAAGAGCTTGAACAAGCCATGCTAGAAGGGTTGGCCGATATGGCCGTGCACTCGATGAAAGATATGCCTGTAGAGTTTCCAGAAGGGTTAACACTACACACTATTTGTGAGCGCGAAGATCCACGTGATGCTTTTGTATCAAATAACTTTGCCAATATTGACGAGCTGCCACAAGGTGCAATTGTGGGCACTTCAAGCTTACGTCGTCAGTGTCAAATACGCGCATCACGTCCAGATCTAAAAATTCATGACCTTCGCGGTAACGTAAATACACGCTTAGCAAAATTAGATTCAGGCCAATACGACGCAATTATTTTAGCAGCAGCAGGCTTGATCCGTTTAGAAATGAAAGACCGCATTCGTGCTTATATTGAGCCAGAAGTGTCATTGCCTGCCAATGGACAAGGTGCTGTAGGTATTGAGTGTCGTACTGATGACGAAGCAATAAAAGCATTACTTGCTCCACTGGAGCACAGCGAAACACGTATTCGGGTAAATGCCGAGCGCGCAATGAACCGCCATTTAGAAGGTGGGTGTCAGGTGCCAATTGGTGCTTATGCGCTAGTTAACGGCGATCAAGTGCACTTACGTGGTTTAGTAGGCGCAATAGATGGTAGCGAAATTTTACGTGATGAAGTTAGCGGCCACGTTAATGACGCAGAAAAACTAGGGGTTGAGCTGGCTAAAATGTTATTGGCTCAAGGTGCAGACAGAATATTAGCTGAAGTATATAGAGACGCGTAATGTTAAATATCTTGATAACTCGTCCCCAAGGAAAAGGCGCAGCCCTTGCACAACAACTTGAGCAAGCGGGTTATCAAGCGTCTTTATTTCCCGTATTAAAAATAGAGTATTTAACCCCCGATAGTATTGAGCTCAGCCCATTAACTAATGCCGATAAAATTATTTTTGTGTCGCAAGATGCGGTTTTGGCGCTGAGTGAATTAAAGCCAGATATTAATATAAAAGCGCAATTTTATGGGGTTGGCCAACAAACAGCCGACACTATTTATGAGGTGTTTGGCGTGCGAGCGGCTGTTCCTAAACAGCACGACTCAGAGGGGTTATTAGCGCTTAAATCGCTTGCCGATGTTGATAGCTGTAATATTGTATTGGTTAAAGGAATAGGGGGGCGTCCTGATATAGCTAAAACACTAAAGCAGCGTGGTGCCTTTTTAAATAACTGCGTAGTGTATCAGCGTACTCCCATAGACCCTGAGCCTAACAACTGGATAGACCACTGGCAAAGCCAGAATGTACACGGTATAGTCATAACAAGTAATGCGGCGGTTGATGCTATTTTTAAAAACCTTGCTGCACCCCAAAGACAATGGTTACAACAGTGCCGATTTTATGTAGCTAGTGAGCGTATAGGCGCTTATTTACAGCAGCATCAGGTAAGTTCGGCTAATATACATATTGCAGCAGGAGCTAGCGATAACGCTATGTTTACCTGCATTAATCAGCAAGGTAGCAAAATGAGCGAACAGTCAGTACCGTCAACGGTAGATAAAGCAGCGCAAAAAACGACTAATGCAACAGCCAACAATGGCAAAGCTACGGCTAAAAGCGATACGCTTAAAGCAACTGATAAGGCTGGCAACACTAAGCAACGAGTAAGTAAAGTTGGGAGCTTAGCTCTTATTATTTCATTAATTGTTGCCTCTGGAGTTGGCTTTGAGTTTTATCAAAAGCTCAACGCGAGCAAGACGCAAAGCTTAGCTGTTAATCAGTTAAATGAGCAAAATAAATTACTACAACAAGAGCTACAAGCACTTAAGTTAGCTCAAGCTAATTTGCAACAGACACTATTAACGTCTGAGCAAAAAGTAACAGCTGCAATGCGCGAAAGTACTACAAAAAACCAGCAAGAACTAAAGGCTGCCTTACAACAAGCGCAGCAGCAAGGCTCGTCTTTAAATCCACAAGAAGTTACCAGCTTGCAGCGCATGGCTGAGTTTAAGTTGTGGGCCGAAAACGACTATCAAGGAACTAGCGCTGTATTAAAACGTTTAGATGCTTTACTTAGCGATCACCCCGGTACAATTACAGTGCGCCAAGCCATTACACAAGACATACAAACCTTAGATGCCATAAAACCAATTGCCGTTGAAGCTATTTATTTACAGCTTAGTAGTGTGCTGAAAAATATTGATGAATTGGTATTTAATGCGGTGAACCTGCCTGAAGAAGTAGCAAAAATTGATGACAAGGTATTAAGTGAAGATCTTAGCGATTGGCAGCAAAACTTAAAAAATAGTTGGGATCAATTTTTAGATGGTTTTATTACTATTCGTCATCGTGAAGGCGTTGCTATAGAGCCATTATTAAGTGAACAACAGCGACACCTGGTAAATCAAAGAGTTAAGCTTTATATAACGCAAGCGCAAGATGCATTATTGAGCAAGCACGCCAGTGTTTACTTTGCAGCACTAAGCGAAGCAAAACGTTTAGTGGCTGAATACTTTAAACAAGATGATGATGTTACAAAAATGGTTTTAAAGTCGCTGTCTAATCTAGAAAAAGAGCAGCTAAACTTTAACCCTAAAGTAAACTTACAAAGCACGCAGCAAGTTAAGGAGTGGGCAAAATGATAGGGTTGATCATTTTAATTATTGCACTTGTTGTGGTGTTAGCAGCAGCCCCTTTTTTATTGGACGAAAAAGGCTATGTACTAATTTCGTTTAACAACACCACAATTGAAGGCACAATAGTTTCGTTTGCCGTGCTAACAATCGCAGTATTAGTCGTTAGTTATTTAACCTATAAACTCGTGCGTTATTTATTCTCTATTTATCGCAATACTAAGCATAGTTTTTTTGCTCGTAGCCAAGGGCGCAAGCAAGCTGCAATTGAGCAGGCGCTATGGAGTGTAATTAATGACGACTATGCACAAATAGAGCAGGCGCTATCTAGCAAGGTACCCGATCAGTATCAAGATATACGTTTAGCACTGCTTGCTAAGGCGGCACTAGCTAATAATCAAACCGACAAAGCCCTTGAGTACTTATTTGATATAAACCCAGAGCAGCAACTAAAAGTAGCAAAACTATGGCTAGCTAGTGGTAATAGTAGCGCTATAGAGTCGCAACTACGGGTTATTGCAGAATCGAAAAAAGCGACAGCACTTGAGCTAAAAATTTACACCGAAGTGCTAGTGCAGCAACAACATTTTAGTGCTTTAGAAGCATTTTTACCGCGTATTTTACGCAAAAAAGTACTAACAAATGAGCAGTGGCATCGCGTTTTTAATGCCTATTTTGCCTCATTTCCTGTTGATGAAGTAACAGCTAAATATAAGCAGTTACCTAAAAAGCTACATAGCTACGCCTACAGCGCTTATTTAACGCAAATGGCTGCTGCAGGGCAGTTAAGCGTAATTGAAAATGACTTAATAAAAATGGTTAAGCATGAAGAACAACATGCACAATTAGCTAACATATTAAGTAAAGCAACAACGGCAAATGCCCGTAAATTACAAACGAGTATTCAAGATCGACTTAAAAAAGATGAGCAAAATAACTCATTACTGCTCGCTTTGGCTTGTCTTGCTAATGCGCAAGGTGATTACGACCTAGCGGCAAGGGTGTTTGATAAAGCACTAAATAATGAAAATAAAAAACAATATATGCAGCAAGCAAAGTTAAGTTATGAAAAAAGTGCACAACTAGATAAAGCATTGGTACTTTATAAATAATGAGTTACATTTAATAAACACCATTTAATATTGCAAGGAGCAAAAGGCGATGAAAGGTTTGTTTAAATTGTCTTTTTGCTTAGCTTGCGCTTACTTTATTACAGGCTATTTTAGTAATTTATTGCTTGCTATAGATGGTTTCGCTGTGGCTTCTTGGCCCCCTGCGGGCATAGCTGTAGCAAGCTTTTTGTTATGGGGCCGTAAGTCTTTTTTAGGTATTTTTGTTGGTGCATTACTTACTAGCTTAATTCACCTTGATAATGTTGTTGATATATTAAACTGGCAAGTTTTTTTCCAAGCCGCTGCAATTGCTATCGCTGTTGTTTTTCAAGCATGGCTTGGCGCGCAAATAATAATTAAAGTTATTAAAGCCCCCCTCGATTTATCGCCACTAAAACATAGTGTACAAAGCTTAATTATAGCCGGCCCTGTATGTTGTATTATTGGTGCTAGTGTCGGCACCAGCTTACTTGTTTTTAATAATATAATTGCTCAACATGCCGCGCTAGATAGTTTTATTGCGTGGTGGATTGGCGACAGTATTGGGGTGCTCATTTTTACGCCATTGATGCTGGCTGCATTTAATTACTCAGTGATGCGATACCGGCTACAAGTTATCCTGCCTTCTTTACTTATTTACATTCTTATTAGTGTTAGCTTTTATGGTGCTGCCAGTGTTAAAAAAGAAAAAAACATTCAAAAACAAGAGATAAAAACATTAGCTGTACAAGACTCAATTACTCATAAATTAGATGAAATCTCTGCACACTTGACTTTACTGGCTACTTTTTTTTCGAGCAGTGAAGATGTGAGCTTTAAAGAGTTTCGGCAATTTACGGCAAAACAGTTAAGCTACAGCGAAGAAATATTGGCGTTTGAATGGGTACCGTATGTTCCTAAAAGTGCGCTGTTAGAATATCAACAAATGACGCAACTAGCCGATGTTGAACATTTTTTTGTAAAAGAAAAATCACCAACCAACCAATGGCAAGCCGTTGCTGAGCGAGATGTATATTATCCAATTAGGTACGCATACCCATTAAAAGGCAATGAAGATGCTATTGGCTTTGATTTAGCATCAAACGACTTTATGCAAGAGGCATTAAATAAGTCAAAAACGCTTAACGAAATGGTCATTAGCCAACCGGTTAAGTTGGTGCAAAATCAGGCTGAGTTAGGGGTGTTATTTTTGCATCCTGTATTTGGAAGTATAGAGACTGAAGATGACTTTAAAGGTTTTGCCGTTGCGGTAGTGAGCTTAAAAAAACTATCGCAGTCGTTGCTTTTTGATCATGAAAACTTAGTTACAGCAAGCTTTTTAGATATTAACAATACCAATAATACCCACGCTATTTATATTGCCAACAACGAGTCAATGGACTTGTTAAAGTCCTACCAGCTACTTATTGGTAACCGTATGTGGCAGGTTGAGTTACACGAGCCCTTAGTTACAACCTCCTGGTTAATATATTGGTTGGCACAAATAGTGGGGATGCTGTTTGTTTGGTTACTGGTAGCATTTTTAATTTCTGTTACAGGCACAAATGTTCAAATACGCGAGCAAGTTGCTAGGCAAACGCGCACATTACGCCAAGAAAAGCAAAAAGCTGATGAAGCGAGTCAAATAAAAAGCCAGTTTTTAGCGAATATGAGCCACGAAGTGCGCACGCCAATTAATGGTATTAAAGGCTTACACTACTTAGCGTTACAACAAAATGATTGGCAACAAGCCCGTACTTACATAGAGCAAGCTGATGGTGCGTTAGGGGTGTTACTTAGAGTATTAAATGACTTACTCGATTTTTCTAAAATGGAGGCAGGTAAACTTGATTTAATGCAAGAACCCGTAGATATAGGGCGCTTGGCTGAAGAGGTAATTAACTTAATACAATTTGAAGTAAGTGTTAAGTCGTTAGAAATAAAGCTAGATTACGATAAAAATACAAACTTGATGATTAACACCGATGCTATTCGTTTAAAGCAAGTGTTACTAAATTTACTCAATAATGCGGTTAAATTTACTGCTCAAGGGAGTATTACACTGAAAATTTGGCAATCGAAAACCATGACCTATTTAAGTGTAAGCGATACAGGTATTGGTATTAGTAAAGAGGCACAAAAGAAATTATTTAGGCCTTTTGCTCAAGCAGATAACTCTACGTCACGCCAATATGGCGGTACAGGATTGGGCCTCAGTATTTGTAAAAAGCTAGTTGAGCTTATGGGTGGCGCTATAGATTTAAAAAGCACTGCAGGGCAAGGTTCAACATTTACCTTTAGTTTACCGCTTAACTCCCCTTTACCTAAAGTAGAGAAAAGTGAGCAAAGCTTTAGTGACGTGGATATAGAAAACGTATCATTTGCGAACAGCGCAGTACTTTTAGTTGAGGATAACCCGTTAAACCAACATGTAGCCACTGCCATTTTAAAAACCAAAGGGTGTGTTGCTGATATTGCTAATGATGGCTTTGCCGCAATTGAAATGTTAACTGAAAAAAGTTACGACATTGTCCTTATGGACATTCAAATGCCCAAAATGGACGGCTTACAAGCAACCAAGGTAATACGTAATGAGCTAGGCTTATTAGATTTGCCTATTATAGGTTTATCGGCTAATGCCCATGATGACGATGTTAAAAAAGCGCTTGCCTGTGGAATGAATAGCTATATAACGAAACCAATAGATGCGAATATTTTGTTCAAAGCTCTTTGGCATTATTTAGCGGCGATAGAAAAATAAAATCATCTGCTTTTTTGCATAAAAAGCAGACATATGGCCTCAAAAGTATATTTTAAATAAACTAGACTTGAATTATTACTATAGCTGCGTATTATGCGCGCAATTTTAACCTAACTGAGTTGCTACTATGATCAATAGAAAACTACCTTTGCTAGATATTCATCGCCATTTAGATGGTAATGTACGAGCGCAAACCATATTAGAACTTGGTCGTCAGTTTAATATAACTTTGCCTGCTGATAACGTTGCAGCACTTATCCCTCATGTACAAGTCATTGATCCTGAGCCAAACCTGATGGCATTTTTACAAAAATTAGATTGGGGTGTAACTGTATTAGGTGACTACGATGCTTGTAGACGTATAGCGATTGAAAATATTGAAGATGCACAAGCCCAAGGGCTTGATTATGTTGAACTGCGCTTTAGCCCTTACTACATGGCACAAAGCCAAGGTTTACACCCTCAAGGTGTGGTTGAGGCGGTAATTGATGGCATTAAGTCGGCAACCAAAGGCGCTAATGTAAAAGCTAATTTAATTGGTATTTTATCACGCACTTATGGCGTAAAAGTTTGCCAACAAGAGCTTGATGCCTTACTCGCTTTTAAAGACGATTTAGTGGCTGTAGATTTAGCCGGTGATGAAATTGGTTTTCCGGGTGAGTTATTTGTAGAGCATTTTAAGCAAGTACACGACGCATACTTAGCAGCAACAATTCATGCCGGTGAAGCACTAGGTGCACCAAGTATTTGGCAAGCAATTAACGAGCTAGGTGCGAGCCGTATAGGCCATGGCGTTAAAGCAATTGAAGATATTGAATTAATGAACTATCTGCGCGATAAGCGTATTGGTATTGAGTCGTGCTTAACTAGTAATATACAAACCAGTACCGTAAATGATTTAGCTCAGCATCCGCTAAAACAGTTTTTAGATCATGGTATTTTGGCTTGTATTAATACCGATGATCCAGCGGTTGAAGGTATTGAAATTGAACACGAATACTTAGTGGCAGCGCCACAAGCTGGTTTATCACAAGCCGATATAGAAAAAGCGCAAGCTAATGCGCTTGAAATAGCCTACTTAAGTTACAGCGATAAAAAAGCACTGCTAACAATGGCAAGTACGCGCTAATTTAATATTATTAGTATAAAAAATGCCGCTATTAATAGCGGCATTTTTGTATCTAAGCAACCAGAGTTCAGGTGAAGTATTTATAAATTAGTGTTTTTAGTGTGTTTGACAAGCTAGGTAGTTATCGTAAAGGGCTTTGAGAATATCGGCTCTGCTGATCATTCCTATTACTTTTTCGCCGTCAACCACAGGGTAGTTTTTCGGTTTACCGGGTCTCATTTGCTCAGCAAGTTCAATAATGTTGGTGTCGCCATTTACAGTCACGACTTCTGTTTGCATTAGTTGCGATACTTTCACCACCCCATCACAAAAATAACTGCTTTGCATGAGTGGTTTAAGCAGCTCTTGCTCAGAGATAAAGCCAACTAAAAATTTATTGCTATCGAATACTGGGGCACCAAGTAATTTAAATTTTTGCAGCTCTGCAATGGCAGTGGTCATTTCGGTATCTGGGGTAATGTTTGGCAACTTGTGTTGCATAAAGTCTTTTACTTTTGTATTTAGCATATGGGTCTCTCCCGCTGAATGTTCTATACAAAGTATGGTTTATAGATCGACTTTTAGGAAATTGTTTATGTTGATGATGTTGATAGATTTTAACTATTAATTATTTATTGTTATAAAAACAATTAAGGCACCTATTTAGATGCCTTAATATTTGAAATGAGAGCGTTAAGTGCAATTATTTAATAAATGCAAACGCATCTGCGTACATGTTTTCGCGAATAGCACCATGAGCAATAAAATCGTCACGAACTATGCCTATCATGTCAAAACGTCCAGCCATGTAAATATCGTAAGGCGCTAGCGATACTATATCTTGCATTACGGCTTTGTGTACATAACCGGTATGTCCTTGCCAATCAGGCGATGGGTTTTCTACTACCGGAATAAACTGAAAGTTTTTGTGGCTATCGGCCCACACTTGCATTTCGCGGTGTGCATAAAGTGCCGATTCTTCTCTTACGCCCCAGTATAATAATACCGGGCGGTCGCAGCTAATTTCAGCTAGGTGATCAGCCATTGATTTTGCATATGAAAACCCAGTACCGCCAGCAAGTAAAATAATTGGACGTTCACACTGTAAACGAAGTTGCGATATACCTAAGCCTGCTTCTATCTCTATTAGCTGCTTTTCGTTAAGTGCATTGCGTAAATGTTCAAGCGACTGCATTGCATATGTATCGGTTCCCGAAGCGCCAATATGTAACTCTATTTGATCGCATTGTGAAGGGCGGCTGGCAATCGAAAATGCACGCTTGTCATTTTCGCTCAATACAAGATGCATGTATTGGCCTGCTTCAAACGAAACCGGTTGTTGTGGTTTTAAAATTACTTTATGAACAAATTCTGTAAGTGGGCTGATAGCAACAACTTCAGCTTTTAATGTTTGCATTTTTTACCTTTTAGCAGCGCTTTTCATAGCAGATACGCAATAGAATGTGTTGATTCTAGCATATCTGCAGGGTTGTTTTATAGCCTATTGGTCTAGGATATTAGAGAATGTTGAGGCTCTGCCAAATGTCGTCTACGCGATCTTTGGTGGCTTTATCCATCTCAATCGGCTCGCCCCATTCACGGTTTGTTTCGCCAGGCCATTTGTTCGTTGCATCCATACCCATTTTAGAGCCAAGGCCAGAAACCGGTGACGCAAAATCTAAATAATCAATTGGTGTGTTTTCTATTAAAGTGGTGTCGCGAGCGGGATCCATACGCGTAGTAATTGCCCAAATAACATCTTCCCAATCTCGGGCGTTAATATCGTCATCGCACACAATAACAAACTTGGTATACATAAATTGACGTAAGTAAGACCACACTCCCATCATTACGCGTTTTGCATGACCAGGATATTGTTTTTTCATGGTAACAATAGCCATGCGGTACGAGCAGCCTTCTGGTGGCAAGTAAAAATCAACAATTTCAGGGAATTGTTTTTGTAAAATAGGTACAAATACTTCGTTTAATGCCACCCCTAAAATAGCAGGCTCATCAGGCGGGCGGCCGGTAAAGGTACTGTGGTAAATAGGGTTTTTACGGTGGGTCATATGGGTTACTGTCATCACCGGAAAGTCATCAACTTCGTTATAATAACCAGTGTGATCGCCATACGGACCTTCAGGTGCCATTTCACCTGGCATTATGTAGCCTTCAAGTACTATTTCGGCGCTTGCGGGTACTTGTAAATCGTTTGATATTGATTTAACTACTTCAGTTTTACTGCCGCGCAGTAAGCCTGCAAAAGCGTACTCGCTTAATGTGTCGGGTACAGGGGTTACTGCACCTAATATAGTCGCCGGATCGGCGCCCAATGCCACAGATACCGGGTACGGTTGGCCTGGATTTTCTTTACACCACTCTTGAAAATCAAGCGCGCCGCCACGGTGAGACAACCAGCGCATAATAATTTTATTTTTGCCTAACAGTTGTTGGCGGTATATTCCTAAATTTTGGCGCTTTTTATAAGGCCCTTTAGTAACGGTAAGGCCCCAAGTAATTAACGGTGCAGCATCACCTGGCCAGCAATGTTGAATAGGCAGCTTAGTTAAATCGACCTCATCACCTTGTAAAATAACTTCTTGGCAGGGGGCTTTTTTTACTTCTTTTGCTGGCATATTAAGCACTTGTTTATAAACAGGTATTTGCCCTAGCGCTTCTTTAATGCCTTTTGGTGGCTCTGGTTCTTTTAAAAAAGCCAAAAGCTTGCCAACTTCACGTAATTCGCTTACATCTTCTTGGCCCATACCCATGGCAACACGCTTGGGTGTGCCAAATAAGTTAGCCAATACCGGAATATCGTAACCTTTAGGGTTTTCAAATAATAACGCAGGGCCTTTAGCACGTAATGTACGGTCGGCTATTTCGGTCATTTCAAGATACGGGTCGATTTCTTGAGTGATGCGTTTAAGCTCACCTCTTTTTTCAAGTAAATCGATAAAATCACGAAGATCTTTGTATTTCATTGTGGGCCGCTATTAAGCAATAAAGTTAAAAGTATTATACCCAAGTAACGTAAAATTGCATGCTCAGTTACTTAGCTATTAGCACTTGGAAAAATACAGTTACTTTGTATCACTAAACTTGCTTTATCACGGTTTAATTTTATTAGTTTTACTGTACTACCTACTGTTGTAGGCAGTGGTATTTTGCCCCTTCAATAATAAGCATGGCTTCGTTATCTTTACTCCAAAACAACACATTTTTATTTATGTATTTATTACCTGAGGCGCTTTTTTCTCGGCTAAGTTGATAGGTATTATTATTAAGTGTTAGTGCTGCTGTTTGCTCATTGATAACGCTAAGCGTGGCTTCTTTTTGATTACATAGATAACGAGTGTTAATTGTGGGCTCATTACAAGCAGATAAGCCTAATACACTTAATGCGATTATCAGCAGCGCTTTCATTTATATCTCCAGTGCAAACAGCAAGTAATTATCGATATTTGCGTATTAATTTTAATCAGCATAGCAAAGCAAAATTAACCGTTGGTGAAAATGCGGCTTTAAGTTATGTTAATAATATTATTTTTAAGCTAGGTATTTATATGGCAGGTACTAATCTTTTAACCTTATTAGACGACATTACTGTGCTACTAGATGATATTGCAACTATGAGTAAAGTTGCTACAAAAAAAACAGCGGGTGTATTAGGTGATGACTTAGCGCTTAATGCTCAACAAGTTACCGGTGTAGCTGCAGAGCGTGAGCTACCTGTGGTGTGGGCGGTAGCAAAAGGATCGTTTTTAAATAAAGCAATATTAGTACCTGCGGCGTTATTAATAAGTGTGTGGTTACCTTGGTTAATTACGCCTTTATTAATGTTAGGTGGATTATTTTTATGTTTTGAGGGCGCAGAAAAAGTATTTGCCAAGTTTTTGCCTCATGATGATAAAAGCGAAAGTGAGGGCGACAAATTAGACCTAGTAGAATACGAGAAGCAAAAAGTTAAAGGTGCGATTAGAACCGACTTTATACTTTCTGCTGAGATCATAGTAATTACGCTTGGCACAGTTGCAGCTGCTACATTAATAAATCAGGCATTGGTATTGTGTGTTATTGCCATAATTATGACTATTGGCGTTTATGGCTTAGTTGCAGGAATTGTGAAGCTTGATGATGCAGGTCTATATTTACTTAATCAATCTAAGCTATCGGCTAATAAATTTAAAGAAATACTAGGCAAAGGGTTGTTAGCGGCAGCACCACGGCTTATGCAGTTTTTAGCATTTGCGGGTACAGTTGCAATGTTTTTAGTGGGCGGCGGCATTTTAGTGCATGGCATTAAAGCTTTGCATCATATTCAAATAGCGGTAACCAATTATGGGCAAACAATTGTAGGTACTACAGGTGAAGTGCTGGCACCACTTATATTTGATGGCTTATTAGGTGTTATAGCAGGCTTAGTTGTTGTGCTTGGGCATTTAGCTTATTTAAAAATATTCAAAAAATAGCGCTAATTCACAGCTTACAATTATTGCCTGTTTAACAACCGTATAGTTAAATAAGCCCATACAGTTAAATGTGTATGGGCTGTATTAATTAAAAGCTAAATTGTGCTGCTAAGCGTACGCTCGCGCCTTCACCTATGGTTACATTATTTAAACCACCGCCTGCTAGGTAGTTTGTATCAAATAAGTTTTCAATATTTAGGCGTAAGTTAACGTCGGTATTGTTTAAGTTTATTTTATACGTTGCACCCACATCTACGCGGGTGTAGGCATCTTTAGTAACGGTATTGGCATTGTCGGCAAAGCGTTCGCCTTCGTAAAATGCACCTGCGTTTAATGCAATTACGTCGTTTAATTCATAACGCGTCCAAAGTGATGCAGACCATTTAGGGGCATCGGTAGGGCGCTTACCTTGCAATGTTGCGTCGCGCTCGTAGTTGGCATCTAAGTACATAGTTGATGCCATTACAAATAAGCGATCAGTTGCTGCACCTTGCGCCGCTAATTCAAAGCCTTTATGGCGCTGCTCGCCAGCTTGAGTAGTGATGCTGGTTATATTATCAACAGGGTTTACAAGATCTTCGCTCACTAAAGTGCCTGTTTTGCTAATATCAAATAATGCGCCACTGAGCATTAATCGATCGTCAAACAGCTGCCATTTAATACCAATTTCTTTTTGCTCAGAGGTAATCGCATCGAGCTTCATGCCATTATTAACATCGTTTGTATTTACTAGCGTTTCGTTTTGCGGCTCAAAACCTTCAGAGTAACTAGCGTAAATAGTGGCCGAGGCATTAGGGTGATATAGCACACCCACTTTAGGAACAAACGATTCATTATTACTATTTTCTTTACTTTGCTTGT
This sequence comes from Pseudoalteromonas sp. SR45-4, assembly GCF_014163535.1. Lineage (NCBI taxonomy): Bacteria > Pseudomonadati > Pseudomonadota > Gammaproteobacteria > Alteromonadales > Pseudoalteromonadaceae > Pseudoalteromonas > Pseudoalteromonas sp. SR45-4. The sequence goes on along the minus strand of NZ_JACJDO010000014.1, from coordinate 11,368 downwards.
CGTAACGACCGCCTAAAGATAACTGCCATTCTGGTGAGAACGAAATGAGATCTTGCATGTAAATACCGTAATAGTCATAAGCAGATGAGCTAACAGTGTCATCTGTTTTATAGCTTATAGCTGGGCGAAATGGTTCGTTTTGCCCGGCGCTAAAGTCAAATGATTCGGCATTAGTTTTTAATTGGCCATAATAATAATCAAGCGAATTTGCGCCAATTAAAAATTGGTGCTGAATACCAAAGGTTTCAAATTCACCAATAAAGTCAACAAAGGCGGTTTTAAACTGCCAATCATCAAAACGATCGTAAGGGCGTGACGCGTAGCTATCACCTTCGATAAAGTTACTTGGTTTACGAGGTGCTGACTCAAAGCGTTGACGCTCAAATGTTTGCTCGTTGTAACCAAGTTTTACTTGCCAGTTTTCGGTTAAAAACACTTCTAGGTCAACACCTAGGTTTTCTACCGTTATATCTGTAAACGCCCAAGACATATCGCGAATTGTTTTATCGTCGCCAATTACATTGGCATTACTATCAATCCAGGCACCCGTATCTAAACCGGCTTCGTCATCTGTGCGGTCGTAATGTACGCGTACTAAGGCGTTATCGCTAATATCGTAATCAACAATTAATGCACCTAAAAAGCGATCGCGTTCACGGTTTTCACCATTTTGGTATTCACGCCAATAATCAACATCTTGCTTTACTAAAATACCGCGAGCACGTAAATCTTCCGACTCAGTAAGTGCACCGCCCGCATCCAGCATAAAGCGAGTTGAACCATGTTGATCAACATCGGCACTGGCTTTAAATAATGTTTGTGACGTGGGTTTTTTAGTGACCATATTAACCAAGCCACCAGGACCCGATTGGCCATATAAAATACTTGATGGGCCTTTAATAACTTCAACTTGTTGTAATATTTCGATAGGTTGTTGGTAGTGCGACCAGTGCTGATGGCCGTCACGCAAGTAACCTGTAGATGAACTCAGTTCAAACCCACGTAAATTAAATACTTCACGGTTACGTTGCTTTGAACCTGGCGTTAAGCTGGCATCGTTAGTAAGTACTTCACCTAACGTAGTTGCGAGTTGTTCATTTACTATGGTGTCGGTAATAACGGTAACCGACTGTGCGGTATCAAGTAACGAAGCTGACGTTCTCATTGCGCCATTAGCATTGTCTACTTTATAGTCATTAAAATAACTTCCTTTTACTTCTATATGTTCTATATCTGTTGCGTTTGCATAAACACTCGCAGTAGTACTTGCTAGCAGTGCGATAAAAAGTGGGCTTAGTTTCATTAGTTGTTTCCGGGTTGATAGTATTAATGCTGAGTTAATCTTAATGAAAACCAGTATCATTTGCAATGCCTTTTAGTGTGTTTTTTTATAATGCTTAATGGTTGCCAATTAGGAATTCTGCTATTATTAGCAGCATATTGAGTGGGGCTTTTCCCCATGTTATTTTTTTGTATTGGGATTTACTGTGACCACAACTGCTTTTTCATCTTTGGCTTTACCTTCTGGGTTAGTTGATAACTTATCAACACTCGGCTACACCCACATGACACCTGTTCAGGCGCAAAGTTTACCGCCAGTACTGGCTGGAAAAGACATTATTGCTCAAGCAAAAACGGGGTCAGGTAAAACTGCGGCGTTTAGCTTAGGCGTATTGGCTAAATTAAACGTAAAACGTTTTCGTATTCAATCTTTAGTATTGTGCCCAACACGTGAGTTGGCAGAGCAAGTAGCTGTAGAAATGCGCAAATTAGCGCGTGGCATCCATAATATTAAAATACTTACTTTATGTGGTGGTGTATCAATTGGTCCACAAATTGGCTCACTTGAACATGGCGCACATATTATTGTTGGTACACCGGGGCGAGTTGACGATCATATTCGTAAAGGTACTTTGCGTTTAGATGATGTAGAAACGCTCGTATTAGATGAAGCCGACCAAATGCTAGATATGGGTTTTCAAGATACCTTAGATGCAATTATTGAGCGTATTCCTACTAACCGCCAAACATTACTATTTAGCGCTACGTTTCCACGTGCAATAGAAGCTGTTGCAAAGCGTGTGCTTAGCAATCCAGTAATGGTTAAGGTAGAAGAAGAGCAAGCTAAAAGCACTATTAAGCAATACTTCTATAAAATGGATAACAATAAACAACGTTACCCAACACTTAAATTATTGCTGCTTAAATTTACCCCGCAAAGCTGTGTCGTGTTTTGTAATACTAAAGTAGAAACACAGCAATTGTGTGATGATTTAGTTGATGAAGGCTTTAGTGCGGTATCTTTACATGGTGATTTAGAGCAGCGTGATCGTGAGCGTACGTTAATTCATTTTTCTAATAAAAGTGCATCAATACTAGTGGCAACCGATGTGGCCGCGCGTGGTTTAGACATTGACGATATGGATATGGTGATTAACTATCACTTAGCTCACGACACACAAACACATGTGCATCGTATTGGTCGTACCGGTCGAGCGGGTAAAAAGGGTATTGCATGCTCTATTTATGGTGAGGCAGAAGCATTTAAAATTGCACAAATTGGTGACCATTATGAGCGCGATGTGATCCCAGAGCCAATGCCATCGTTTAGCTTATTAGAAAAACCACCATACAAACCAGAAATGGTAACCTTAATGCTTGATTCTGGTAAAAAGCAAAAAGTACGCGCAGGTGATATTTTAGGTGCACTTACCGGTAAAGACGGTATTGCGGGGCGTCAAGTTGGTAAAATAAACGTACTCGACAACGTTGCGTTTGTTGCCGTAGAGCGTAATTCTTCAAAACCGGCACTGCGTAAATTAACCGAAGGCAATATTAAAGGCCGTAAAATACGCGCTCGTCGCCTTACGTGCTAATAGTGTATTGAATAACTAATTCAATAATTACTAATCTACTGAGCAGCTTGCCCTAAGCTGCTCATATTCACCCTTTAACTGTTTAAATTTTTCTGCATTACCAACTGCTTTATCAGGGTGACACTGTAACGCCAGTTGCCGCCAACGCTTTTGTACTTCTTTTAGCGTGCTTTGCTGAGATAGTTGCCACTTTATTAATAGCTGTTTATGAGTGTCTAGATCTATTATTTGTGCAGATTTACTGTGTTTGGTAAAACGCTGCCAAAACTGGGTTAAAAGAGTATTGATTTCGGCGCTAGAGGTTTCAAAGTTTTGCCAATCAAGGTAGTAGTCTCGTAGCGGATCGGTGTTTTTTATGAGAGTGTTACTGGCTGTGGTAATAAGTTGTATTTGTAAACCACTAATAAGGAGTTGCTGCTTAGGCATAATTTGCTGCTGTAGCTGATAAAGCGCGTTCATAATTAAAAAGTTACGTTTGAATAAATCACGATCAGGGGCAACATCAAGCGTGTTAATCATTTTACGTTGTTGTAATTCTGCTGCTAAAGTATGTACCATCCATACTTTCTTTTGCAAAAGTAACTCAAAAATCTCATCTATCAGTGGGTTAAGCATTGTTTACAATCTAGTTATTAGTGTATCTTGGGTAAATTATCATAGTGGCTACAAAAGTTTCAAGGATGTAATTATGCAGGGTTGGTTACAACGCTTCTTTTTTGTTGGCTTTATGGCTGTATGCAGCATTTTTTCTACATTGAGTTTTTCTGTTACACCAGCCGACTTATTTGAACAATTTAAGTCTGCTGAAAGTTGGTCAGATAAACAAAGCTTTGCCTCTACACTGTTAGCTAAAAAAAACTTACCACACCAACAGCGCATTGCTATATATAGCGACTTAGCTGAACTTGCCTTTAATGCCAACGACCTTCCCCATGCCTTAGAGTATTATAAGTTATTAGAGAGTAGCATCACCTTTAATGAGTTGCCCGATCTGTATTTTAGAGCAATAAAAATGCAAGGTGTGGTGTTGTATTATCAAGGGTTTGTACAACAAGCTGTGGTTGATTATAGCCGGGCTTTAGGGTTAGCCATACGTTTAAAAGGCTCATTAAAACAAGCCAATTTATTAAGTAATATAGGCTTGGCTTATTTTGATATGTATAACATGGAATTAGCACTAGATTATTATCAGCAAGCAAAACTGATCTACGAAAAAGAGGGCAGTGCGCAAGACAAAGCCGATATTTTGCACAATATTGCCGGGATATATATTCGCCTTTCTCGTTACGAATCAGCACTTGAAATGTATCGTGAGGTATTAAAGGTATTTCAACAACTTGGTGATGAAGATGGTGTAGCTCAAGTCTATGGCAATATGGGAGTAGCCTATACTGAGTCAAAGCAATACCAGTTGGCACTGCATTATAATCAGCTGGCACTGCGTTACTATCAGAGCATAAATAATGCATTCCAACTCTCTACTAAGCACGCTAATTTAGCGAGTATTAATCTGCACTTAAATAAATTTGATGTGGCCTTATATCATGCAAAGGCGGCGCAGCAATTTGCACTTGATGCAGGGAATAAATCGTTATTAGCGGCAGCACTGCATGTGCTTGCCACTGCGCAGTTTGCTCAGGGCGATATTGAAAATGCAAAAACAACGTCAGAGCACTCAATTGCATTAGCAAAAGAATATAAAAATGGCATGCGCATTAAAGACGGCTTAGGTATTGAGGCTTTGATTTACTCAAGCTTAGGCGACTTTAAACAAGCGCTGCAATTGCATCAGCAGTATGTTGACTATCAACGTAGTATAAATACAGAAGAGGCTTCAAAGGCAGTTAGTATTTTTCAAACTCAATTTGAAGCAGATAAACTAAACCAAGAAATTAAACAGCTAAAACAACAACAACACTTACAACAACTGCAAATATCTAAACGTTCACAGTTAACTATTCTGCTTGGCATTGTAGCAATCCTTATTTTAATTACAGTAATAGCAATTTACCGTCGCAGAATAGAAAGTAATGCAAAATTACAACTAACAGAGCAAGTAGAGCAACGCACGTTAGAATTACAAAGTGTGGCGCAAGAGCTGCGCGAAGCAAACGATGTTAAAAGTCAGTTTTTAGCAAATATAAGCCATGAAATTCGCACCCCACTCACCGCTATTTTAAGCCAAACCGACGACTTAATTAATGGTTTGTATGATCCTGAGCAGTTACAAGATGAGCTCAAAGTTATTCAGCGTCAAAGCGAGCATTTAAAAAGTTTAATTAATGATGTGCTCGATTTAAGTAAAATAGAAGCAAACAGATTGGAGCTGTCTATTTCTTGTTTTGATATTGTACAAGTGCTGAATGACATACATGGGATGTTTAGCGTACAAGCAAAAGCTAAAAACTTATCTTTGGTATTTGACAACCAACTCGGTGATGAACTGTATACCAGGCTTGATTTAACCCGAGTAAAGCAAATATTAATAAACCTGTGTGCTAATGCAATTAAATTTACTCACAGTGGCCAAGTTACGATTGTGGCCAATAATACCGATCAAGGGCTAGTGCTCACGGTAAAAGATACCGGAATAGGTATGAATACAGCGCAACTTAAGCTTATTTTTGAATGCTTTAGCCAAGCAGATAATAGTATTAGCCGTCGTTTTGGTGGTACTGGTTTGGGGCTTAGTTTGTCACAACAACTAGCTGCCATGATGGGAGGATATATTAGTGTGCAAAGCGAATTTAAAAAAGGCAGTCAATTCTCATTCTTTGTACCGTGCGTACCAGTAGATAAAAGCGAATGTGCAGTTACAGCTAAAGACAATATAAATGGTGACTATAAAGCGCTAAGCGCTAAAGTGTTACTTGCTGAGGATCATGACGATAATCGCAGATTAATAAGCCGTTATTTACGCGCCATGGGGCTTGACGTTATTGCAGTTGAAAATGGCGAGCAAGCTGTAGAGCAATGTTTAAAAGAGTATCCTGATTTTGTGCTGTTGGACATTCAAATGCCTATTATGGATGGCATTACTGCTTTTGAGTTGCTCAGGCAGTGCGGTTATGAGCAGCCAATATTTGCCTTAACGGCCAATGCAATGAGCCATGAGATCGAGCAGTATTTAGCACTTGGTTTTACTGATTACTTAGCTAAACCAATTGATAAAGAGAGGTTTTATAGCACTATAGCTGAGCATCTCGCATCAATAAAAAATGAGCAAAACAGCACAAGCGTAAATATAGATATGAGTGACTTAGTGACTAGTTTCAAACAAAGCTTATCAATAGAAAGTGAGTTAATTAGCCAACACTTTAATAGTGGCGACTTTGTTGCGTTACAAAAAGATAGCCATCGTATTTTAGGGGCAGCACAAATGTTTAAGTTGTGCGATATTGCAGACGCTGCAAAAGCGTTAGATGATGCGTGTAAAAGCCCAGAAGAAGTACAAAATATTGCAGTGTTAGTTGATAAACTACAAGCCTTATTTTTGCACTACAAAGAGCATGGTTAAAGCGGTACAGCGCTACTTTTTTGCAGGCAAATAAAAACGCCTAATAATTGATATTCAATTGTTAGGCGTTTTTTTATAAGCTTTAAAACTTATATGGTATTACTGGCGTTTCATCGAATCAAAAAACTCATCGTTGGTTTTGCTCATCGATAATTTATCAATTAAAAATTCCATTGCGTCAATTTCTGACATGTCATGAACAATTTTACGCAAAATCCACAGCTTTTGTAGCTCATCTGGTTTTGTGAGTAACTCTTCACGACGAGTGCCTGAACGGTTAAAGTCGATAGCTGGGAATACACGTCGTTCCGCAATTTTACGGTTAAGATGTAGTTCCATGTTACCAGTACCTTTAAACTCTTCGTAGATAACTTCATCCATTTTAGAGCCGGTATCAATAAGCGCAGTAGCAATAATTGTTAAGCTGCCGCCTTCTTCAACATTACGTGCAGCACCAAAAAAACGTTTCGGTTTATGGAGTGCGTTTGCATCAACACCACCGGTAAGTACTTTACCAGATGATGGAATAACGGTGTTGTAAGCACGGGCTAAACGTGTGATTGAGTCAAGTAAGATAACAACATCTTTTTTATGCTCTACTAAACGTTTTGCTTTTTCGATAACCATTTCGGCTACTTGTACGTGGCGAGAAGCAGGTTCATCAAATGTTGATGCAATTACTTCGCCTTTTACAAGACGCTGCATTTCGGTTACTTCTTCCGGACGCTCATCAATTAGTAATACCATTAATGTTGCATCTGGGTGATTGTGAGTAATCGATTGCGCAATATTTTGTAGTAGCATGGTTTTACCCGCTTTTGGCGGTGCTACTAATAAACCACGTTGACCACGACCAATAGGAGAGGCTAAATCAAGTACTCGGGCTGTAATATCTTCTTTACTACCGTTACCGCGTTCCATACGAAAACGTTCGTTTGCATGCAGTGGTGTTAGGTTTTCAAAAAGAATTTTAGTGCGAGAGTTTTCAGGTTTATCAAAGTTAACTTCATTTACTTTAAGTAAAGCAAAGTAACGCTCACCGTCTTTAGGTGGACGAATAAGGCCTGAGATTGAATCGCCAGTACGCATACTAAAACGGCGAATCTGGCTAGGTGAAACATAAATGTCATCTGGGCCAGCTAAGTAAGAGGCTTCTGATGATCTTAAAAAGCCAAAACCATCTTGCAAAATTTCTAATACACCGCCACCGAAGATATTCTCTCCGCCTTTGGCATGTGATTTTAAAATAGCAAAAATGATATCTTGCTTTCTTAAGCGGGCTACGTTTTCGAGCCCCATGGACTCAGCTAAGTCTACAAGCTCTTTTATAGATTTGTCTTTTAGTTCGCGTAAATGCATATTGGTGGGTTCTTTATTACAGTTGTCATACTCAAAATCGCTTTGTTTGATCGTTGAGTGAGGTTTGTTGAATATAACTAAGGATTAGTTGGCTTTATAAACTAGCAGCTCATTGACACAGCGTCCAGTGTTTATACAAAAAAATAATAAAAAAAGGGCATTAAGCCCTTTTTTTATTGTTTAAATTTAAAGATTGTTTTCTAAAAACTCGATTAATTGAGTTTTTGAAAGTGCGCCAACTTTAGTTGCAGCAACTTGGCCATCTTTAAAAAGAAGTAATGTAGGGATACCACGAATACCAAATTTAGGCGGTGTACCCGCATTTTGATCGATATTAAGTTTAGCTATGGTAACGCGACCATCAAATTCCTCAGCAACTTCACTAAGGATAGGGGCGATCATTTTACAAGGTCCGCACCACTCAGCCCAAAAGTCTACTAGTACAGGCTTGTCTGATTGTAATACGTCAGCTTCAAAGCTATCGTCAGTAATTTGGATTATTTTCTCGCTCATTGCGCTCTCCGGTTTAGTTAGGCGAAATATTTAGTGCGTATTTAAACACTCTTGTTTCTTATTGCAAGTTTAAACGTTATGCTTAAACGCTATGACTAAGACACATTTGACCGATAAAAAGTTTTCAGACTTTGCTATTGCACCGGAAGTGGTTGCCGGTTTAACCGAAAGTGGGTTTGAATATTGCACACCCATTCAAGCTAAATGCCTACCTTTTATTTGTGAGGGTCGCGATATCGCAGGCCAAGCACAAACAGGTACAGGCAAAACGTTGGCGTTTTTAACTGCCACGTGCCATCGGTTATTACAATCTAGCAAAGCCCCTAGTAAACATCCAAGAGCCCTGATCATGGCCCCTACAAGGGAGCTGGCGATTCAGATACACAAAGATGCAAAAATTTTAGCGCCGCACTGTAATCTTAACTTAGGTTTAGTATATGGTGGCGAAGATTACGAAAAACAACGTGCACAACTAGAAAAAGGCGTTGATATTTTAATTGGTACTACAGGTCGTTTAATTGATCTGTATAAGCAAGGCTGTTACACCCTTAATGAAATTGAGGTAGTCGTGCTTGACGAAGCAGATCGTATGTTTGATTTGGGCTTTATCAAAGATATTCGTTATATGTTCCACCGTATGCCAGATACATCAAAGCGTTTAAATTTATTATTCTCTGCAACGCTATCGTATCGTGTACAAGAACTTGCGTTTGAACATATGACCAATCCTGAGCACGTACAAATTGAACCAGACGTAAAAACCGGTAAACGCATTCAAGAAGAGCTATTTCATCCTTCACAAGAAGATAAAATTAAGCTGCTGCTGACGTTAATTGAAGAAGAGTGGCCTGAAAAAGCCATTATCTTTGCTAACACTAAGCATAGTTGTGAAACCGTATATGCCTGGTTAAAAGCCGATGGACATCGGGTTGGCATGCTTACCGGTGACGTAAATCAGAAAAAACGTCAATCAATTTTAGCTGAGTTTAGTAAAGGCGACTTAGACTTTTTAGTGGCAACAGATGTTGCAGCACGTGGTCTACATATTCCTGAAGTAAGCCATGTATTTAATTTTGATTTACCAGATGATTGCGAAGACTACGTACACCGCATTGGCCGTACAGCCCGCGCTGGCGCGTCTGGTCACGCTATTAGTTTTGCATGTGAACAATATGCTTATAACTTGCATGAAATTGAAGAGTATATAGATCACAGTATTCCTTTATCACATTACGATAAAACAGCATTACTGGATGATTTAACTAAACCTACTATTCATAGAAAGCGTAACTTTTCTACAGGCCCACGTAATCGCAGTAACAACAGCGGACGTCGCCCAAATAATAGTTATCAAAAAGGACGGTCATAAACGACCGTTAGTTTAACTGTAATAGTAATTAGAGGTTTTTGAACGGTGGGGCAACTTAAACCGCAAAAAAATGTATATGCAGTTATTGATTTAGGTTCAAATAGCTTTCATATGCTTATTGCTAAATCAATAGCTGGCGGCCTGCAAACCATAGGTCGTGTTAAACGCAAAGTAAGGTTAGCTGCAGGGCTTGATATAGACAATGTATTAAGCTCAGAAGCAATGCATAGAGGATGGGAGTGCCTAGCGTTATTTGCTGAGCGCTTACAAGATATCCCTAAACAAAACATCACTATAGTTGCCACCGCCACATTACGTTTAGCTAGTAATGCTGATGTATTTAAAGCGCAAGCAGAAAAAATCCTCGGTCATAAAGTTAATATCATTAGCGGTGAACTAGAAGCGCGCACTATATATAAAGGCGTTGCTCATACCTCATCTTGTACCGGTAGTCAGCTTGTTATCGATATTGGTGGTGCTAGCACTGAAGTGATTATTGGTAAGAACTTTGATGCATTACTTTACAAAAGCCTGAACATCGGGTGTGTTACCTACCTAGAGCGCTATTTTAAAGATTGCAAATTAAGCAATGCAAACTTTAACACCGCAATAAAAGCCGCACGTACTGTCATTGATGAAATTGCATCAGAGTATAAAGTTAAAGGCTGGCAAATAGCCTCAGGTGCTTCGGGTACAGTACAAGCAATTCAAGAAATCATGATAGCGCAAAACCTAGATGAGCTATTAACCCTTGAAAAACTCTACACTATCAAAAAGCAATCAATCGCTTATAAAACGATTGCCGCATTAGACCTACCAGGGCTAAGTGAAGATCGCCGTTTAGTATTTGTATCAGGGCTTGCCATTTTAATTGCATTATTTGAATCGCTCGAGATCGAAAAAATGGGATTAGCAGGTGGAGCACTGCGTGAGGGTGTTTTATACAGCATGCTACCAGAGCTGCATAATAGCGATATTCGTAAACGTACAATCGATGGCTTTATCGATCGTTACCATGTTGATCAAAAGCAAGCTAGCCGCGTCGCCAGTCTCGTATTAAACTTAGCATCAGAAGTAAATGAAAGCTGGCCAATAAAAGCACTTAATGGGTTGCCTTTATTAACGGCAGTTGCACAGCTTCATGAAATTGGTTTATTGATAGAGTATAAGCAGTATCACAAACACAGTGCTTATATTTTAAAAAATACTGAAATGCCAGGTTTTTCGCAGTCAGAGCATAAAGTCATTGTTGCGGTAGCTAAAGGGCATCGCTCTGATCTTCAAAAAGGCTATTTTGATTCTCTTGGTGCAAATAGTGTACTTGCGCAGTATTTAGTAAGACTAATACGTATAGCTGTCATTTTATGTATGCGTCGCCAAGATGATGTACTCCCTGAGTTTGCGATAACTGTTAAAGACGATGTCTTAAATCTGCAGTTTGAAAATGACTGGTTGAAAAACCATCCATTAATGGCAAGCGAGCTGCAACAAGAATCTAAGCAGCAAGCGAAACTTGGCTGGAAGCTCATAGTAAATTAACTAAACAGGCCCATAAGGGCCTTTTTAGTGTTTAAAATAACCACTTGGTTTAAATATCAAGCGAACAGCGTTTTATTTTAAGTTTTCTTTAAAAAACGCTTGCGTAAAACTGGCTGCGCCCTATAATGCGACCCCACTGAGACGGCAGACAGCAACGCTTAGCGAGGCAAGAGTCAATCAGTGAGTCGAGTAAAA
>NZ_JACJDO010000149.1:0-221 GCF_014163535.1 Pseudoalteromonas sp. SR45-4 | reverse complement strand
AAGCGACTCAAAACGTTCTTTAACAATATAAAGCAATCATCTGTGTGGGCACTCGTACAGATTGAGTTCTAACAGCCAAGCTTAGTTCGCTAAGTAAGGCAAACAAATTAGAGTCTCAATTGAAAACTGAGTGACCAACAGAAGTAACTTATTTATAAGTTGCTTCGGCACAGTCAATTCAATATCGAAAGATATTAAAATAAATTCAGAATTCATTGAGC
>NZ_JACJDO010000148.1:0-224 GCF_014163535.1 Pseudoalteromonas sp. SR45-4 | reverse complement strand
TAATTGCGATGGGGGGACGGAGCAGGCTAAGCAAGCATGGCGTTGGTAGTCCATGTGAAAGTGAGTAGGGCGTTTGTTTAGGTAAATCCGGACGAACACTAAACCTGAGACACGAGACGAGTCACCACGGTGATGAAGTTGCTGATGCCATACTTCCAGGAAAAGCCTCTAAGCTTCAGATTATATGGAATCGTACCCCAAACCGACACAGGTGGTCAGGTAGA
>NZ_JACJDO010000147.1:0-227 GCF_014163535.1 Pseudoalteromonas sp. SR45-4 | reverse complement strand
TCATTTAATAGCCGCATAAACCAACTGATATTAGCTAAGCGTTCTCGGTATTCAATGATTGTTTCATTTAGAAAGAGCCATTCAATTTTACTTAGCTCTTCACCTTGCAGATATTTGTTAGTGAGAACAGTGCCTTTACAAAGCCTGTGCCACCGCTGAATAATGGCTTTATCGGTTAGTCGCTTGGCTTTTTTATCATCAACATAGAGTACTAAGTGGGTGTGATT
>NZ_JACJDO010000146.1:0-237 GCF_014163535.1 Pseudoalteromonas sp. SR45-4 | reverse complement strand
GCTGATGTTGCACGTACTGCTAATGATGTGAGTAATGCATCACCGGCACAGCAACAAGCTGGTGCTAATACCACTACGGCACAGCAACAAGCTGGTACTAATACCGCTACGTCTGGCACTCCTGTATCGGGTACTAATACCGCTACGGCTGGCACTCCAGTATCAGGTGGTAATACGGCTGCTCCTGTAGCAACTCAAGGTGACGACAGTGGCGCAGGTGAAAAGCAGGGAACCGAA
>NZ_JACJDO010000145.1:0-238 GCF_014163535.1 Pseudoalteromonas sp. SR45-4 | reverse complement strand
ATGCGGGAGTGGCGGAATTGGTAGACGCGCTGGATTTAGGTTCCAGTAACTTCGGTTGTGAGAGTTCAAGTCTCTCTTTCCGCACCATTTCTTGATAAGAAATAAAACTATCAATTATTCTTTGTTGGGATATCGCCAAGCGGTAAGGCACCAGGTTTTGATCCTGGCATTCCCAGGTTCAAATCCTGGTATCCCAGCCAACTTCTTCTACCAAGGAAAGTTGTTTAAAGAATAGCTC
>NZ_JACJDO010000144.1:0-239 GCF_014163535.1 Pseudoalteromonas sp. SR45-4 | reverse complement strand
GTAGCCGCAGCCATAGCTCGCGCTAAAGCTAAAAAGGCCGCACAACTAGCAAACGCTGAAAGTACAACTGACGATGCACCGCAAAACGAGGCCCCCGTTGATGACAAAAAAGCTGCTGTAGCCGCAGCCATAGCTCGCGCTAAAGCTAAAAAGGCCGCACAACTAGCAAACGCTGAAAGTACAACTGACGATGCACCGCAAAACGAGGCCCCCGTTGATGACAAAAAAGCTGCTGTAGC
>NZ_JACJDO010000143.1:0-241 GCF_014163535.1 Pseudoalteromonas sp. SR45-4 | reverse complement strand
CCGTGTACGCTTAGTCACTTAACCATACAACCCAAACGGGTCTTTGTTGTGTGACAGTTTAACTTCGCCAGAAGTCAATATTGAATACTAAAGTAGATACCAATCAATCAACTCATAAGAGTTAACTAAATGGCACTGAATGGTACTGCTACCATTCTTTTTTTTACTTTTGAAAACTCTTGATAAATACAAAGTATCTATCAGAATTTTATTATCAGCTTTTCCAAATTTTTAAAGAGCA
>NZ_JACJDO010000142.1:0-243 GCF_014163535.1 Pseudoalteromonas sp. SR45-4 | reverse complement strand
AGAGAGTTAAATAAAACTTCGGTTTTAAATTTTCCAAAAAGAAAGTTTAAAACAAAGTATTGACTCGAAAAATAAAGGGTGTATTATACGCATCCCTTGAGACGCTAAAGCGACTCAAAACGTTCTTTAACAATATAAAGCAATCATCTGTGTGGGCACTCGTACAGATTGAGTTCTAACAGCCAACCTACTTAGGTAGCGAGGCAAACAAATTAGAGTCTCAATTGAAAACTGAGTGACCAA
>NZ_JACJDO010000141.1:0-251 GCF_014163535.1 Pseudoalteromonas sp. SR45-4 | reverse complement strand
GAATTTATTTTAATATCTTTCGATATTGAATTGACTGTGCCGAAGCAACTTATAAATAAGTTACTTCTGTTGGTCACTCAGTTTTCAATTGAGACTCTAATTTGTTTGCCTCGCTACCTAAGTAGCGTTGGCTGTTAGAACTCAATCTGTACGAGTGCCCACACAGATGATTGCTTTATATTGTTAAAGAACGTTTTGAGTCGCTTTAGCGTCTCAAGGGATGCGTATAATACATCCTTTATTTTTCGAGT
>NZ_JACJDO010000140.1:0-251 GCF_014163535.1 Pseudoalteromonas sp. SR45-4 | reverse complement strand
GCTACGGCTGGCACTCCAGTATCAGGTGGTAATACGGCTGCTCCTGTAGCAACTCAAGGTGACGACAGTGGCGCAGGTGAAAAGCAGGGAACCGAAGGTGATCAAACAGTGCAAGGCCAGCAAAATGCTGATGTTGCACGTACTGCTAATGATGTGAGTAATGCATCACCGGCACAGCAACAAGCTGGTGCTAATACCACTACGGCACAGCAACAAGCTGGTACTAATACCGCTACGTCTGGCACTCCTGT
>NZ_JACJDO010000013.1:59911-93535 GCF_014163535.1 Pseudoalteromonas sp. SR45-4 | reverse complement strand
CGATGATAGTGTAGCATTTGCTATGTGAAAGTAGGACATTGCCAGGCTCCAAATTGTAGAAAGCCCGACTAGAAATAGTCGGGCTTTTTTACGTCTGCAGAAAAGTGAAATGTGGGTGAATAATGTACACAAGTCTCCCGCGTAGGTCGGGCGAGCGTAGCGACACCCGACACTCAAATCATAAAAACATCACCACTAGCCAATGAATGTGGTGCATTTGCACTGTGATTTTCTACCGCTGTGGGCACTACGACATTACCAGGCTCCAAATTATAGAAAGCTCGACTAGAAATAGTCGGGCTTTTTTACGTCTGCAGGAAAGTGAGGTTCGTATAATTAATATACACTCATCCAACACCTAACACGTAGGTCGGGCGAGCAACGCGATACCCGACACTAAAATCATAAAAAACATCACCACCGGCGAATAAGGTTAAACTTAACTTGTGAGTATGATTGAATTGATAATGTAGTTATTCGTTTTTTATCACTAAATACAGCACATAGGCGTAGTTACTGTTGATAACTTTCGCTAATTTTTGATCTTATTATTTGCTATAATCGTTTTATAAATAGCCTGCATAGCCGTATTGAGAGATCAGCACAATGGAATTTGAACAAGATAGCACTTTAACCCTTCCTTTATTTCTTTTTGATGACACTTTAAGTGACAGAGATTTAGAGCAACCTGACTTTGAAATTTCACTGCCACTTGATGACGAATTACTGACTCAACTATGTCAAAACCCTAGTGAAGACAGCAGTATAGCAATTAGTGTTGAGAGCTATCAGCTAACCATAATTAATCCTGAGCTGGCAGATATTGCAGAGCAACAGCATGATGCACAATTAACTTTAACCCGCGGGCCATTATTAAGTGCAGTACTGATTACAGCAGATCAACAAACATTTGTTTCTCCACAAATGGATATGATGCCTACGTTTGATTTAGGCGATGAGGACGAATGATGAGAAAAGTCGTAATAAGTACGCTAATACTGATTATTTTAAGTGGCTGTGCGTATTTAGGTAATGCTCATTACAATGATTTATTTGGCCCTGAGCAAACACAAGATCGTATGGTTTTACATAGTACAATTGAGGGGGCTGATTTTTTACAAAATGTAAAGCCAGTGCTTGATACACGCTGTGTAGTTTGCCACGGTTGCTACGATGCACCATGTCAGCTTAAGCTCTCATCTCCCGAAGGCATTGATAGAGGTTTAAGTAAAGAGCTGGTCTATGATGGTACGCGTTTATTAGCCACTACACCGAGCCGTTTGTTGTTTGATGCAGATAATACCCAGCAATGGCGTGATAAAGGTTTTTCGCCGGTGCTAAATGAGCGCGAGCAAAGCATAGAAGCAAACTTAGCAGGCAGTGTGTTATTTAATAGCTTAGTGCTAAAGCAAAGCTCTGATATTGCTAACAATGAAGTACTTGATGATGATGATTTTGATTTTTCGTTAAGTCGCTCTCAAACCTGTGCCACTATGGGAGAGTTTGATAGGTTGGCGGATGATCAACCACATGGTGGTATGCCTTATGGTTTGCCAGGCGTATCGCGTGAGGAATTTAAGCACTTACAAAATTGGCTGAAAAACGGTGGTAAAATGGCCAATATTGCACCGCCAACAGCGTTTGAGCTACAACAAATTAAGCGTTGGGAAGCATTTTTAAATCAAGATAGTTTAAAGTATCAGCTTTCTGCGCGTTATATTTACGAGCATTGGTTTTTAGCAAACATCTATTTCACTCCAGAAAACACGCAAACCTTTTTTAAATTAGTGCGCTCAAGTACACCACCCGGTCAAGATATTAAACTCATTAGCACACGTCGTCCTTATGATGATCCTAATGTTGAACGTGTTTACTATCGAATGATGCATGAACGCTCAACTATTTTGTCAAAAACACATTTGCCACTTAAATTAAATGATGCAAAGCTAACGCGTTTATATCAGCAGTTTATAGAGCCTGAATATACAGTAACGAGCATGCCAAGCTATGAGCCAAAGGCTGCCTCTAATCCTTTTAAAACCTATGAAGTGATTCCAATCGACTCAAAATATCAGTTTATGCTTGATGAAGCTGAGTTAATAATTATGGGCTTTATTAAAGGGCCGGTTTGTCGTGGGCAAATTGCACTTAACGTCATAAATGATCATTTTTGGGTTGCATTTGCTGATCCTAAAAAAGTGGCTACTCCTGCTGTAGGTGAAATGCTGATTCAGCACGAAGATGCGCTTGAGCTACCTGCCGCTGAAGAAAGTAACGCATTAGCGATTAAAAGCTGGATTAAATATTCGGTGCGCGAAAAACGTTACTTAAAAGCTAAAGTTGAGCTGGCTAATGAGCTGTTTAAAAATGGCGATCACTTAACCACTAATTTATTGTGGAAAGGTGATGGTGTTAATAAAAATGCTGCGTTAACTGTATTTCGTCACTCAGACAGTGCCACGGTTGTGAAAGGCTTAATTGGACAAGAGCCTAAAACTATGTGGGTGCTTGATTATGCTTTATTTGAGCGCATTCACTATTTATTGGTTGCTGGATTTGATGTATATGGCAATGTAGGGCACCAACTCGTTACACGTTTATATATGGATTTTTTACGTTTAGAGGGAGAGGGTAACTTTCTTGGCTTATTACCTGAAGATAAACGAGAGCAAATTAAAAGTAGTTGGTATCGTAAGTCACCGCCTAGCTTATCTAAGTTCTTTAAAAGTAACCAAGAGTTTAGCCAACCTAGCGGAATAGTTTATAAAACCGATGATCCGCAACATGAGCTTTATGGCTTAATTAAAACGGCATTATCGCCCGTACTTAGTGAGCATTACGATTACACTAGCGTTTCTGGGCCGTTAGCAAGTATTAATACTATGCCTGTTAAGGCAATTAACTTATTGCCACCTGTATCTTATGTATTGGTTAAGCAAACAGACAATAGCCATAAAGCGTATACCATTATTCATCATAACGCACATTACAATATCTCTAGCTTACTTAACGAAGAAGGTCAGCGAGCTTTTGATGAAGATACTGTCACTCTAGTTCCTGGTTTTATTGGGGATTATCCAAGTGCTATTTGGTATTTAAATAATCAACAGCAAGTTGCAGCATTTGCAGAGCAGTTACCACTGATGCAAATTGAAGCTGATTATCGTGCGTTAAAATCTAAGTTTGGCATTCGCCGTACTCATCCACAATTTTGGCAGTATAGCGACATTTTACATCGGGCTGCTAAGCAGTATCGTGGTGTTGAATACGGTATGTTTGACTATAATCGCTTAGAAAACCGCTAGTTTTAATGAACTAAACGCAAGCCCAGCACTAAGTTGCTGGGCTTTTTTATTGCTTGCTGTTTATTACTTGAAATAATTTACAGTGCAGGAAATAGCGGTTGCTTCGAAGTTTAACTTTGCGGTAATTTAAATTAAGTAGAATAAATAATAAGAGTAAACAGTGCAGTCAATTCAGCTTCAAGCATTTAGTGGCTATTTACAAGGCCAAGGGCAAAGTCGTTACCATATCAATGACCTAAGTTGGCAGGTTAACCAAGGCGAGCATTGGTTGTTACTTGGCGCTAATGGTGCCGGCAAGTCAGCTATTACTGCTGCGTTAGCTGGCGAAGCTAAGCACAGTAGTGGTAAGCGCAGTTGCAGTATAGATGCTGTGCAATTGGTTTCATCTGATGCGCAAAAACAGCTTATTAATAAAGAACTAAAAAATGACAAACAAAGCTCAGTGAAAGAGCTGTTATTGGGTACAGCCAATTATGATGTCGATTTGGCGCAGCGTTTAATTAATATATTAGACTTTGATAAATTACTAGCTCGTCATTTTAGGGAGCTTTCAACCGGTGAAACTCGAAAGTTATTATTAATTAAAGCGCTGAGTTCGCGGCCTAATTTAGTGGTGCTTGATGAACCCTTTGACGGGCTTGATGTAGAGTCGAGTACTGCGCTTAATGTCATTTTGGCGCAATTAAGTGAATATATTAGTTTTGTGTTTGTAGTGAATCGTGTAGACGAAATTCCTGCTTTTATTACTCATTATGGTTATGTAAATCAAGGGTGTTTACAGTCTATTTTAGCGCATCCAAATGCAGAGCAAGTAGCCGATTTACTCAAGTTACTGCACTTAGAGCACAGCCAACTGAATATTCCAGAGCGAGATAGCGCGCAAGTTCAAGGGGTGTTTACGGGCAATACCTTGGTAAAGCTAAGCCAAGCAAGTGTAAGTTATAGTGGTTTGAGTATTTTTACAGGGCTTGATTGGACTATTAATAAACATCAGCATTGGCAGTTAAGTGGTAAAAATGGCTCAGGTAAAACCTGCTTATTAAATTTAATTACTGGCGATAATCCGCAGTGTTATAACAACAATATTGAAGTGTTTGGCTTTAAGCGTGGCACGGGGGAGAGTATTTGGGATATAAAGCAACATATTGGCTTTATATCGAATGCGCTACACATGGATTATAGGGTGAGTATTTCGGCATTAAATACTATTGTTTCTGGCTTTTACGACAGTATAGGTTTGTATCAAACCCCAAGTGATGCACAAATTAATATTGCCAAACAATGGCTCGCGCTAATAGGTTTGGAGGAGCAATATAATACCTCGTTTACTCAGTTATCGTATGGCGATCAGCGATTGTTACTTATTGCCCGCGCTATGGTTAAGCACCCAACCTTGCTTATTTTAGACGAGCCCTGTTTAGGGTTAGATGAGGCAAACCGACAGCGAGTGCTATTATTGATTGAAAAAATATGCGCCGCAGGCAGCAGCACGGTAATTTATGTAAATCATCATGCGGCAGATAAAATTAACGGTATAGAGAATTACTTAAAAATGGAAGATTTTAATTAAAACTGAGAGAAAGGTTGAATGAAAAATCACTCAACCTATTTTTTATTTTAAAGACGAGTAACGTTAAAACCTTTATCTTTTAATTGTTTAAGTAAGCCGTGTTGTTCAGGTAAGTGCAGTGCGCCGACGGCAATAAATAGTTGCTCGTTTACTAAACGTGGTGTTAGTTGTTTAATCCAGTTGTTGTTGCGGTTAATGAGCATTACTTGCTCACTAATTTCACCGTAATTACTATCATCAAAACTAGTATTGTAATAATTGGTTAGAGTTTGCATATCGCCATTTTTCCAGGCATCAACTAGCTTAATAAAGTAGGTATTAATGTCGGCAAGCTGCTCAAAGGTTTCTGCAATCATTTCATTACTTAATAATTCCATACCATCAAACATTTGTAGTTGTTGTTCAAGAGTCTCCAGCTCCCCTACTTTAATATCTTTATTTTTGGCGTAAGCGAGTACTTGCTTATCAATACCTGTTTTATCTGAATAACCGGCATTTTGAAACTCAATTTGCATCATAGTTACCATTACCGCCCATGGCTTTAAGCCATTAAACATAGCCACATCAATCGACTTTTTGGCAAAATAATCTTTAAGTTTATTGTAATTTTCTGCAGAGAGCTCAGTTTGCAATGTTTTACCGTTTTTTAGTAGCATGAATGGCATAGAGCGCTGCTGCATTTGCAGTGGCGTTAGTTTGTTTATATCTACCTCTACAATAACTTGAGAGCTTGCATCAATTGCATCAGTTACATTTTTAGGCAAGCCTTGCATGCTGGCGTCGCCTACGTGCACAGTGCCAAATAAATAGGAATTAACTCCGTTTTTTTCTATTTTGTATAACGCAGGAGCAGCATAGCTGTTAAGGCTAAATGTTATAAGTAACGCCACAATAAAAAAGTGGCTAATACGAGTAAGAGCATTCATGGTTTGTCCTTAAAATCTCAAAAATTAGTAGTGTAAATACTAACCTAAATTTACCCGGAGGGCAGCGTTAATATAAACGTTAGCGTATTGTTTTCGGTATTACTAGCCGTAATAGTAAAGCCATTTAAGTTACATAAGCTCTGCACAATAGATAACCCTAAACCGTGACGGTGGTTATTAGTTCTAGATGAATCTAGCTGATAAAGCGGGTCGAAAATAGCTTGTAATTGTTGTTCGCTCAATACTGTAGCCACTTTATTACTTAATGAAATGATAGTGGATTTTGGGTTACTTACGGCACTTAATTCGATGTTGTGCTGCGTTAAACCATAAAATAACGCGTTATCTATTAAATTACATAAAATAGTATTAAGGCTAAACTCGTCAGCAATAATGGTTACATTATTTGCAATAGTATTATTTATACGGGTGGCAATATTAGGGTGTTTAAAGGTTAGCTCATTAATTGTTTGTTTGAGCAAATTATTTAAAACGATAGTTTGCGCGTTTAATTCTATGCTGCTAGTTGAGCGCTGCAATAAGAGCAGGTTGTTTACAATGGTTTTCATACGCTCAGAAATACTGAGTACGTCACTGGTATAGGTATCGCTAATACGCTTGTCATCTGGGTATTTAAGTGCGACCTCGGATAAGCTTATTAGCTCTGCAATGGGAGTTTTAAGCTCGTGCGCTATATCGCTGGTAAGGCGTTTTTCATTACTATAAAGCTGCTGATTAGTAGTAATGAATTTATTGAGTTCATTGCGTATAGGCTCTATTTCTTCTACTTTAAAGTCGCTTTCTATAGTTTGTGCCACGGTTGTAATATCGAGAAGTTTTATTTGCTCGTTCAGGTTGTGTAGCGGAAATAGCCCTTTATTTACAATGCGTGTAACCAAGTAGCGCACGCCAAATACACCAATCACACAGGTGAGAATAAACACCACATCAATAATGATCAGTACTTTATTAAGCTCGGCCGTTGGGGCTGCTATTGCCAGGGTCATACTGTTAATAGTAGCTGATGCGTTGGTGTTTCTAATATCTTTTTTAGCAACAAAGTGGCTTATAAGTACTCGGCCGCTTTGTCCGTTAGGTAAGTCGTAATCAATTATTTTAGATTCGTTTATAGGTAGTTCTAAAAAAGGCAGTTGAGTGTTTTTATACAGTTGTAACGATTGAGAGCGCTCAAACACCTCGCTGCCATGCCATAATTGGTAAAACTCACTGGCGTCGGCTTGTTCGTATTCCGACATAAATTTACCCGAAAATTCAAACTCAACTTTACCGTTGTCATCCTCTACTAAGGTTTTTAAGTAGTTAGCTTTATTAGTGAGGGATTGATTAAACTGCTCCTCTACCCAAGAATCGACACTTAAATCAACAGTTAAAAATATAGTGAATAATATAACGGAGATCACCGCGCTAATATTATTAACGAGTTTACGTTTTATTGAGTGACTTTTACTTTGTTGTTGCGACATAACCAAACCCACGTTTATTTTTTATAGGGAGTTCGCCATCAAACTGTCTTACTTTTTTACGTATGGTTGATATATGTGCTTCAAGCGCATTTTTAGAGAGCATATCGAACTGACCGACCACCGCTTCACTTATAAGCTCCAGCCCTAATACTCGCTCGGGGGCATTAAATAAGCACTCTATTATTTTGTATTCATTACGAGTGAGTTCAATGGCATGTTGCTGGTAATGAAGTGTTTTTAGCGAAAGATCTAATACACAGTCACCTACGGTAAGCGTATTTTGTTGGTTTTGCAGTGAACCACGGCGAAGTAGCGCAAGCACGCGAGCGTGAAGTTCTTCAAACGAAAACGGCTTAGTTAAATAATCGTCAGCCCCTTTCATAAGGCCATTTATTTTATCTTGCGGCTCACTACGAGCAGATAAAATAAGTACACGGCTTTGGTTATTACTGCTGCGCAATGCTTGCAAAATACTCATGCCATCTACACTGGGTAGCATTAAATCAAGTAATATTAGGTCGTAGTTTCCACTAAGTGCCATGCTTAATCCTTCTGAGCCGTCACCGGTTTCATCTACGGTAAAACCAAGGTTGCCAAGGCCTACTTGCAGGCTGCGCCTTAGTGCTTCTGAGTCTTCAATAACGAGGATGTTCATCTTTGCTCGATTTGTAAAAATAGCCTTGTTACTTTAACAAGGCTTTATTATCAAGTCACTTTGTTAATGATACCAACCATTTGTATAAGCTAAGTTACCTAGGTTGGCATGGGCTAGGGCTTTTTTAATCAGTTGCTCATCGTTTTTACATGGCACAAGCTGATTATTACTATACGTATAGGTGGTTGCTGGTTTTTGCGGTTGTAGCACCACCACTTTATTGTCGTGCATATAGGCAAAGTTTTTGTCGTATTGCATCATTGCGCGTTGTTTGTTGTCGCTAATAGGTTTTGATAAATCATGGCCTATCATAGGGTGTTTGCCACTTACGCCAATTAAAGATAGTAAAGTAACGGGAATATCGAGTTGGCTGGCTAGTTGATTATCGCGTTTATGGGCAATGTCTTTACCAAAAATAACCGCTGGAATTCTAAAGTGATCAATTGGCACCAAGCTAGCACCTGATACACGCGAGTCGTGATCGGCTATTACAATAAATACCGTATCGTCCCAGTAGCTCGACTTTTTAGCTTTTTCAATAAATGTACCTAGCGCGTAGTCAGCGTATTTTGCCGCATTATTGCGGGTTTGTTTTTGTTTGTCGTACAGGGTTATTTTATCGTCAGGAAATTCATACGGGCTATGGTTGGAGCTGGAAAATATAAGACTTAAAAATGGTTTATTTTGTTTTTTAAGTTTAGTGAGTTCGATATCAGCTTGGTCGTATAAGTCTTCGTCTGATGCGCCCCACGAGCCATTAAAGTCTATTTTATTAAAGTTATTTGTATCTACAATATCTTTAAAGCCATTACCTAAAAAGAAGCTTCGCATGTTATCAAAGTGGCTTTCGCCGCCATAAATAAATTGGGTGTTATAATTTTGCTTCGCTAAAAAGTCAGCGATAGTAAAAAAGTCACGTTGTGATTTATCAAGCTTAACAACTGCACGCGAAGGTGTAGGCGTAAAGCCTGTAATTATCGCTTCAATACCACGCACCGAGCGCGTGCCAGTGGCATATAAATTATCAAACCCCCAACCTTGTTGATAAAGGGCGTCAATATTAGGCGTTAGCGGTAAACCGCCAAGTGTGCCTACATAGCGTGCCCCTAAGCTTTCTTGTAAAATAATGACTAGGTTTTTTGGTTTAGTGTTATTCGTTGCGGTATGAAAGGTGTTTGTTGGCGCACTTTTATCAGTAAATGTGGCTTGGCTATCTTGCATATTATTGCGCACTATACTGAGCAGTTCATCTGCTGGCATTTTTCCGTAATAATCTTGGCTAGATTGCTCATTAGAGAGCTGCTTTACCGCAAATGCTACGCTATAAAGTGAGTTAAGGGTTAAGTCGTTAAGTAAGTGATCGGTCGAAAACGATACCATGGCTGGGTTAAGTGGTCTGTGCCCTAATGAATTACGCGCGCCTAAAATAGTTAAGCACACTAAAACTAACGCTAAAATTGATTGATTTAACCTTGTTAGTGACGACTTACTTTGCCATTGATGGCTAAATACTTTACCTGCAAATTTGCAGCTTAAAATAAGTGCTATAACCGCAATAAGTATTTCTAATTTATAGCCCGAAAAAATCATTTTAGAGACTTCTTTAGGGTAAATTAAATACTCTATAAATAAGCGGTTTGGGCGTAAATCATACTCGTTTATAAATGTAGGGGTAATCACTTCAAAAAAAACGAGTAAAGCAGACATACCCACTAAGTAAATTTTAATTAGGCTGCGTATTTTATTTTGCCAACCTACGCTCTGCATCAGTAAAGTAAGTAGCAATACGGGCATAATAATGTAGCTTAAAGTGGCTATATCAACTCTTAAACCACCTACAAATATAGAAAACCACGCATGCGATCCAAATACACGCTCCCCTTGCCATACACTTAAACCAAAGCGAGCAAGTGTTAAAAAGCCAAGGGCTAAAACAGCAAATACAACAAAAATCCATACCGGGCCAAGTGCATTTTTCACCTGAGGTATTACTTTAACTATTAGCCCCGTTATTTTAGGTATAAAATTTAGCTTTAAGCCCATAATACAGCCCACCAAATAAGTGCGGCAATTAACATGGCTATAAACACACTGGCAGAGGCTATATCTTTAGCGAGACCCGAAAGCTCATGGTATTCGCTGCCAATCCTATCAACTACAACCTCAACTGCCGTATTTACTAGTTCAGCAAACAATACAAAAAGCAGGCTGGCTATAAGTAGTAATTTATCGCTTAGTGCAATTTCTTGCAGATACACAAACACACCAAGTAACGAAAACAGTGCTAACTCTTGTTGAAACGCCGCTTCAAATCGACTCATCCATTTTAAGCCGTTAAAAGAATGGCTTAAGGTAAAAATAAGGCGCATTAAGCCTTGGCGTTTTATAACGGTTTTATTGCTCATAGTTGTATTTCGCTTGGTGTTGTTTGGCAGCTCGCAAGTAGATCAAGCGATGCCTGATACGTTTTGCTGTTAATGCCAATTAAATTTAAAAGGGTGTGGAAAATATTGTTGTGTGAGCGTGCAGCATTGGTGTCTAAATTAGCTAAGCAGGTATTGGTAATGCGCTGATTATGCTCATCAGCCCACATATAAAGTGGTACGTGGGTTTGTGTGCTAGGCGCAAAGCTATACGGAAAGCCATGTAAATAAGCACCGCCCTCGCCAAGAGATTCACCATGATCTGACACATATAAAAATTGCTTATCTATATTGTTTGGCAGCGTTTTTAATTGCTCAATTACTTGGGCGTTAACAAAGTCGCTGTACGCAATGGTGTTGTCGTAGGTATTAACTAATTCATCAAATGAGCAATTTTGAATATCGCTTCTGTCGCAGGTTGGGGTAAATTGTTTAAATTGTTCAGGGTAGCGTTTAAAGTAAGTTGGCCCGTGCGAGCCCATCATATGCAGTACGATAACGGTGTTAGCTTGGGTTAAATTAGCCAGTTTGTGTTTAAGTGGAGCTAATAGCGCTTCATCAAAACAGTACTTACCATCACATAAAGTAGTTTTTGTTGTAGGTATGTCGATAGTAACTACTCGCGTACATACGTCTTTACAGCCGCTGTTGTTATCAACCCAGAGTACATCACTGCCTGCGTGCTGGGCCAAATCAATCAAGTTTTGCTGGCTGTCGGCTTCGAGTCGATCAAAGTTTGTTTGTGTTTGCAACGAAAACATACAAGGTACAGATACCGCTGTAGCCGTGCCGCAAGACGCCACATTATTAAAGTAAGTAACGCCGTGTTTTTGGGTATAAAAATTGGTGTTACGTTTATAACCTTGATAAGCAAAGTTTTCTGCTCGTGCAGTTTCACCAACCACTATTACGGTTACGCTACTGGTATTAGGCGCAATTAGGGTAGGTGCAGCATCTATATTTTTAAATTCCATATTGGTATACAGCAGCTGATCGCGCATATATTTATAGCCGCTAGAGAGATACTGAAATGGAATAATTTCTTTTTTCAAAATGCGGTTATTGCGGCCCGTTGCAGCATAGTCGGCATAAAAGTTTGTAACCACCAATACTATAAGCGCCAAACACGCTACAACTAGCTTTACGCGGCTAAGTACTTCTTGGTGAGGGCGGGTAAAGTGTATTTTTATTTTGCTTAAAACAAAAACAGGCAGGGCAGAAAACAGCAGTAAAAAGCCAATAAGCTGCGGATTTAAATAGCTTAATGCTTCGCTTGAATCAGTTTCGAAGGTGTTTTGGATCATAGAATAATCAAACACCACGCCATAATTTAAGGTGCCGTAAAGTACTGCACTGGAAATAACCAATAAAAAGTAATTAAGTGGCTTTAATAACCACCGAACCGACACTATCGAAAAAAATATAATTAGCAGGCAGAGTAGTAATAGCGGTACTGAAAATAAAAATAGCCAAGAAAAAGAAGCTAAAGAAGTAATGGCGCTAAAAGAGCCATGAATGAATGGAATATTTATAACCAAGCAATAGTAGCAGGCAATCATTACTACAAAAGCGTTGGCGCTACAGTGAATGTAAAACCGTTTACCACGATTAAGTTTTTGCTGTGTAGATATAGGACTAAGTGAATGCATATTTAGGCTCGTTTAAAACAACAACGCCATGTTATGCAACAACACTTAAGAACTGCTTAAGAGAAGCTACGCATTTCCTGAGGGGGTAAAATAAATTTATTCCCAGAGTATTATTAAAAATTAATCAAACCATAAAAAGGGCATATTAGAATAGGGAATTTATAGCGCTTAACTATTCACATAAAAAAACCATAGCAGGTAATTATAGTGAATATTAAAACCACTTAAATTGCTTATTTGTCTTTTATTTGAATTGAATTTGATGTTGACTTAAAGGGCTCAGCACGGTATTAATATAAAAAGAGAGCAAAGGAATAACCTTTGCGATAATTTAACAACATTTGGTATTAATTACATGCTTGCAAACGCACTAAACCTAGTCCTGATTATTATCGTGGTGATTATTCCCGCGAGGGCTTCGTAGTGCTTTAAAAAACTTAAGCATTTAAAAGCCCTCCGCACTTAACCGTTCGGGGGGCTTTTTGGTTTTAGCGGCAAAATATGTGATTGAATTGTCACTGAGGAATGAGGGTTTTATTAATGACAGGCGCAGAATTAACAATAGATTTATTAGCCAAACACGGCGTAAAAGAAGTATTTGGCTACCCAGGCGGAGCTATTATGCCAATTTACGATGCCTTGTATGGCGCGCCAGTCAAGCACTACCTTACTCGGCATGAGCAAGGTGCAGGCTTTGCGGCAGTAGGTTTTGCTCGTAGTACGGGTAAATTAGGAGTGTGTTTTGCAACGTCAGGCCCTGGTGCCACTAACTTAATTACTGCTCTTGCCGATGCGATGATGGACTCAGTGCCATTATTAGCAATTACCGGGCAAGTGCCTACCGCAGCGATTGGTTCAGATGCCTTTCAGGAGGTAGATGTGTTAGGTATGTCGCTGTCGTGTACTAAGCACAGTTACATGGTAGAGCGAGCCGAAGACTTAGCCGAAATACTGCAAGAGGCCATGCACTTAGCGCAAAGCGGTCGCCCAGGGCCCGTACTCGTAGATATCCCAAAAGACATTCAAATGGCGCAAGTGCCATTTCAGCCTTGGCTAGCAGCAGACGAGTACTTACCAGAACTTGATTTAAAGCAAGTTGCTATTGCTAATCAACTGCTTAGTGAAGCTAAACAGCCGGTTGCTTATGTAGGTGGTGGAGTGCAATCAGCGGATGCACAAGCCCAGTTGATGCAGTTTTTAAATAAAACCCACATGCCAGCGGTTGCCACACTTAAAGCGCTGGGCAGTGTGTTACCCGATTACGAGTATTACTTAGGTATGCTAGGTATGCACGGCGGCCAAGCTGCTAACTT
Organism: Pseudoalteromonas sp. SR45-4; assembly: GCF_014163535.1. Classification (NCBI taxonomy): domain Bacteria; kingdom Pseudomonadati; phylum Pseudomonadota; class Gammaproteobacteria; order Alteromonadales; family Pseudoalteromonadaceae; genus Pseudoalteromonas; species Pseudoalteromonas sp. SR45-4. Next base: position 80,210 of record NZ_JACJDO010000013.1, on the reverse strand, counting down.
AGCGGTGCAAGAATGCGATGTACTAGTGTGTATTGGGGCGCGGTTTGATGACCGTGTTACCGGCAACTTAGCAAAGTTTGCTGCAAACGCTAAAGTAATTCATTTAGACATAGACGCCGCAGAAGTCGGTAAGCGTAAACCAGCAAAAGCTTCTTTAATTGCTGACTTAAAAACGTCCTTACCTGCATTAGAGTGCTTTGTAACTCCGCAAGCATGGTGCGATTATAACAAAGCAATGATGGTTAAATATGCATGGCGTTACGACTATCCGGGCGACAAGGTATTTGCACCCTATTTACTTAATCAACTTAGCCAACGTATGCCTAAAACGGGTGTCGTGTGCTGCGATGTAGGTCAGCACCAAATGTGGGTGGCCCAGCATATGAAATTTAATCATCCCAGTAATCACTTAAGTAGTGGTGGTGCAGGCACTATGGGCTTTGGTTTACCTGCGGCAATTGGTGCACAAGTAGCGCGCCCCGATGACTTTGTTATTACGGTATCTGGTGATGGCTCTATCATGATGAACATTCAAGAGTTGGCAACAATTCGTCGTAATAATTTACCAGTAAAAATACTTATTTTAGATAACCAACGCTTAGGTATGGTACGTCAATGGCAGGAACTGTTTTTTGAAGAGCGCTACTCAGAAACTGACCTTTCAGATAATCCAGACTTTGTGCAGCTAGCAGCGGTGTTTGGTATACCAGGGCAAACCATAACCCATGCTAATCAAGTTGACGATGCAATAACTGCACTGGTTAATAGTAAAGGTCCATACATAGTACATGCCTGTATTGATAATAAAGAAAATGTATGGCCGCTAGTACCACCAGGTGCAGCTAACGATGAAATGATGACGGGGAAAGCACAATGAAACATAGTTTAACAATCGCCTTAAAAAATCAAAGTATTGCTGTAGAGCGTTTTTTACGCGTAGTACGTCATCGTGGTTTTGACTTAACCCATTTTCAACTCAATATAGACGATGGCCAATACCATGTAACCATGACGGTAGACAGCGATAAGCCAATTCACTTATTAACCAGCCAGCTAAATAAGCTGGTGGACGTAAAAGCCGTTACTTTACAAAATTTACAGCAACAAGCGGTTTAAGTGTGCGCGCAGTAAACAATTGCAGAGTGGGTTAATAAACTTACTCAATAACTAAGAATGAGGAATGCTTGCTTATAAAGCAGCAAAACAGAGGTAACCATGGCAAAATTAAGAAGTGCAACAACAACCGAAGGTCGAAAACGTGCAGGTGCTCGTGCATTATGGCGTGCAACAGGAATGACAGATAGCGATTTCGGAAAGCCGATTATTGCGGTTGTAAACTCATTTACACAATTTGTACCTGGGCATGTGCACCTTAATCAGCTGAGCGAACTGATGGCTGAAACCATTACCCAAGCGGGTGGCGTGCCAAAAGAATTTAACACCATAGCGATAGATGATGGTATTGCTATGGGCCATGGTGGCATGTTGTATTCACTGCCATCACGCGACCTAATTGCCGACTCGGTTGAGTACATGGTTAATGGCCACTGCGCCGATGCGATGATTTGTATTTCAAACTGCGACAAAATTACCCCAGGAATGATGCTTGCAGCGTTGCGTTTAAATATTCCGGTTATATTTGTATCGGGTGGTCCGATGGAAGCCGGTAAAACTAAACTTGCTAATATCGATATTAAACTCGATTTGGTAGACGCCATGGTTAAAGGTGCAGATGAGTCGGTAAGTGATGCAGATTCAGAGCAAGTGGAGCGCTCAGCATGTCCTACATGTGGTTCGTGTTCAGGCATGTTTACTGCCAATTCTATGAACTGTTTACTTGAAGCCATTGGTTTAGCACTACCGGGTAACGGTACTACGCTAGCAACGCATAAAGACCGTAAACAATTATATGTTGAAGCGGGCGCACGCATTGTTGATTTGTGCCGCGAGTATTACCAAAAAGATAACCAAGAAGTATTGCCACGCGCGATTGCTAACAAAACAGCCTTTATGAACGCCATGGTAGTAGATATAGCCATGGGCGGCTCGTCAAATACGGTATTACATTTACTTGCTGCGGCGCAAGAGGCAGGTGTTGATTTTGATATGTCGCACATTGATGCACTATCTCGTAAAACGCCATTTTTATGTAAAGTAGCACCCGCTACGCCAGAATATCATATTGAAGATGTACACCGCGCTGGTGGCATGATGGCAATTGTACGTGAGTTGGGTAAAGCAGGCTTAGTTGATATGTCGGTAAATCATGTCGCTGGGTCAACAATGGCTGAGCTAGTTAAAAAGTGGGATGCAACAGACCCAACTAACGAAGCTGCTCACAAATTTTATCGTGCAGGCCCTGCGGGTATTCGCACTACTAAAGCAATGAGCCAAGAATGCCGTTGGGATGAGGGCGATAACGACCGCGAACATGGTTGTATTCGTAGTGTTGAACACGCTTTTCGTCAAGATGGTGGTTTAGCCGTACTGTCGGGCAATTTAGCGGTTGATGGCTGTGTTGTAAAGAGCGCGGGTGTAGTTGATGACATGCTACATTTTGAAGGTACTGCCGTGGTGTATGAGTCGCAAGATGATTCGGTAGAAGGTATTTTAAACGACGAAGTAAAAGCCGGCGATGTAGTGGTTATTCGTTATGAAGGGCCAAAAGGCGGGCCTGGAATGCAAGAAATGCTTTATCCAACCAGTTACTTAAAGTCAAAAGGCTTAGCAGAAAAATGTGCCTTGATCACTGATGGTCGTTTTTCTGGCGGCACATCAGGCTTATCAATTGGCCATGTATCACCAGAAGCGGCTAGTGGTGGTGCGATTGCCTACGTTGAAAACGGCGATAAAATAATTATTGATATTGCTACTCGCGAAATTACTTTAGCGCTTAGCGATGCAGAGCTCGAAGCTCGTAAACAAAAACAGCTAGCGCGTGGCAAGCAGGCTTATAAACCGCTTGATCGTCAGCGTTATGTATCATCTGCGCTTAAAGCATATGCGCTACTTGCTACCAGTGCCGATAAAGGTGCAGTGCGCGATTTAGCCAAACTAGAGGAGCTTAGTTAATTATGGTTTCTCAAGAACTCGATTATTTTCGTGCAATTATTCAAGCAAACATGGAGCCGCTGGCTAAAGTAACTGAGGTTAGCAAAATGGCCGAACTCAGTACTAAGCTGGGCAACCATGTGTGGCTAAAACGCGAAGACCAGCAGCCGGTGTACTCATTTAAATTACGTGGTGCATTTAATAAACTTAACAAGCTGCCTAAAGGCTCAGTAGTGATTACTGCATCTGCGGGAAATCATGCTCAAGGTGTGGCGCTGAGTGCCTCACATTTAGGGCATCAGGCAACTATAGTTATGCCAGTAACTACCCCAGAAATAAAAGTAAGTGCAGTGCGTGCACTTGGTGGTGAAGTAGTATTACATGGTCATCATTTTGATGCCGCTAAAGCCCATGCGCTAGAACTTACAGAGCAACTCAACGGTATATTTGTACCGCCATTTGACGACCCAGACGTAATTGTAGGGCAAGGCACAGTAGCCCGTGAGCTAATGCAGCAGTTAAACGAGCTTGATGCGGTATTTATTCCCGTTGGCGGCGGCGGTTTGCTTGCTGGTATGGCGGTATATATAAAATCACTGCGCCCTGATATTAAAGTAATAGGGGTAGAAGCCGACGAAAGTGCCTGCTTACAAGCCGCACTAAAAGCAGGTAAGCCAGTAGAGCTTGATAGAGTTGGTAGTTTTGCCGATGGTGTGGCGGTTAAAATTATTGGCACTGAAACGTTTAGATTAGCGCAAAAGTTTTGCGACGACGTAGTTACCGTAAGCAGCGATGAGATATGCGCCGCCATGCAAGATATTTTTGTATCTACGCGTGCCATTGCCGAGCCTTCAGGCGCGCTTGCCACTGCCGGGCTGAAAAAGTGGAGTCAGCAATCGGGGTTAAAAGGGCTGCATTTAGCTGCCGTGCTTTCAGGAGCTAATTTAAATTTTGATCGCTTACGTTATGTAGCAGAGCGCACCGCACTTGGCGAAAAAAACGAAGCGCTATTAGCCGTTACCATTAATGAAGAAAAAGGCAGTTTTAAACAATTTTGTGCCTCGTTAGGTGGGCGCGCTATTACCGAGTTTAATTATCGTTATGCAGGGCCCGGCGATGCGCAAATATTTGTAGGTATTGCGCTACGTCAAGGGTTACAAGAGCTAGAAGAGTTAAAGCGAGATCTAACCAATAACAATTATCAATTTTGCGACCTATCGGATAACGAACTCGCTAAGTTACATGTGCGTTATATGGTTGGAGGTAAAGCACCTGAGCAATTACATGAACGTTTATTACAGTTTGAGTTTCCTGAATACCCGGGCGCATTAGCACGCTTTTTAGATACCTTAGGCAGTAATTGGAATATTACTTTATTTCATTATCGTAATCATGGTGGCTCTACGGGGAATGTATTAGCAGGTTTTGCAATTGAACCAAGCCAATTTGATGTGTTTAATGAGCACTTAAATCGCTTAGGCTATAACGTACAAGATGAAACAAATAACCCGTGTTTTACCCAGTTTTTAACCTCGCAGCCTCAGGGCAAAAACGTCGATAAACTCGCTTCGGCATAACCCTCTTTATTAACAAGCACCTCGTTGAGGTGCTTGCTTTATCATGTTTTTTACATATTATTATCAATAAATAATAATATGCTTTGAGGGGAACTCGTTGCTAATTAAAGGACTAATCATTGTTTTAGGGCTTTTTTGTTGCCAGCTACAGGCGCAAGAACCGGTTACATTGCAATTAAAATGGACTCATCAATTTCAATTTGCCGGCTATTATATGGCCAAGCATAAAGGCTTTTATAAAGAGGTCGGGCTGGATGTAAATATACTCCCTGCCAAGTTAAGTATGCCCGACAGTTTTGATGCAGTAGCACAAGGTGAGGTGCAGTTTGGCATTGGTCATTCTGGTGTTTTACAGCAACGCATTGCCGGTAAACCTTTAGTGGCAATGGCTGCTATATTGCAGTTTTCCCCTTATTGCTGGATGGTTAAAGACAGCTCTGATATTTTTCATGCACGAGACTTTATTACTAAACGAGTCACTACCAGCGGTAAAAGAGAGAATACTGAGTTATTAATTATGCTCCAGCGCAGTGGCATTAATACCGACCGCTTAGCCCATTATGAAGGTGATAATCCGACCCGCGCATGGATTGACAATAAAGTAGATGCAATGCAAGTGTATGTAACCGACCTACCTTATTACATGGCGCAGCAAGGAATTGCCCACAGACTTATTTGTCCGCAAAGGTACGGTATGGATCTGTATGCCGATATTTTGTTTACTAGCCAAAGTATGCTTAAAAACCACCCGCAAACAGTAGAAAGCTTTTATCAGGCAAGTCTTAAAGGCTGGCGTTATGCAATGATGAATATGGATGAAGCGATAGCAGTAACTCAGCAATATGCACCGCATAAAAGCCCCCATCAGCTAGCTTATGAAGCCGAGGTATTAAAAGGCTATGTTACAGTACCCAGTACTCACCTAGGTAATATGTCGATGGCAAAGTGGCGCTTAATAGCTGATTTATATGGTGTTGAACAAAGTGATTTTGACAAAGTAAAAACTAGTTTTATATATAAGTATCAGGAGCCCGAAAGATTACAGCTTTCATGGATGTTACTGGCAGCAATTATTATCAGCATTATTTCTATCCCGCTGTATTTACGTTTAATCTTCAAAAAATAACCACTTAATGACAGTGGGCTGAGCTGCTATAATTAATTGTGTTTATTTATTTTAAGTTGATATGACCTTAGCTGAGCAGTTTTCTGCACTTGATTCTCTCCTTATGCGTAATCGCCAATATTGGCAATGTACGGCATTTGATTTTGATGCACTACCTTGGCCTGAGCTACAAGAGCCTTTAAATAATTTAACGGATGAAGAAGTTGCCCAATTAGATGGCAATGAAGAACAGTTATATCAATTTTTTGAGCCGCATATTGAGCAACTTGAACAGCTGGTAAATTTGTGTGAGTTACCAACAGCGAACTTAACGCGCAGTGACTATCCGTTTTGGCTTAGTAACGGTATAAAAGGGCGGAAGTTTCAGCAGCTGCAAGATTTTGTAGCGGCTTTACCCAGTAGTACCAAGCCTGTTTTAGAATGGTGCGCGGGTAAAGGACACCTCGGGCGTATGCTAGCGTTTAATGGTGCTAAAAGCGTGCACAGTATAGAGCTGCAACCGCAATTATGTGAGCAAGGGCAGCACAGTGCAAAGCAGCAAGGCTTAGCTATGCACTTTAGCCAAGCAGATGTATTGAAGGATGACATTACTGCTTTTTTTAAAGCCGATATGCACGCAGTCGCTTTACATGCTTGCGGCGGTTTACATCAAGCTTTTATGCAGCAGGCCAGTGTAGCTAAAGTCTCTAACATTAGTTTTTCTCCTTGTTGTTATCATTTATTTACCCCAGATAATTACCTAGCAATGAGTACGCTTGCACAACAAAGTCTCCTTAACTTAACTCATCGCGACTTAAAGCTCGCACTTCAAGAAATGGTCACCGCGCCTTCACGCATAGTTAAAGTGCGTAACACTGAAGTTGCATGGCGACTCGGGTTTGATGCCCTGCGAAAATCGATTACTAATGAGCAACATTACGTCAGTGTGCCGTCGGTTAACAAGGCGGTGTTTTCAGATTCATTTAAATCGTTTTGTGCATGGGCTGCAGACAAAAAGTCGTTAAAGTTGACACAAGAGATTGATTATAATAAGTTTTTACTTATTGGGCAGGACAAAATAAAAGTAACTGATCGTATTGAACTGGTTCGACATGTGTTCAGAAGAGCAATAGAAGTTTGGCTTGTGCTCGATCGTGCTTTATATTTACAGCAGCAAGGCTATCAAGTCAGTATTAAAACGTTTTGCGCAAAACAGTTAACACCGCGCAATATTTTGATCTTGGCAAATTACCCGTCTTCGAACTGAAAAGAGATGCAATGAGAAAGCTAAAAAATTTATTCGACAATAATAAACGTTGGGCAGATCGCACTAGTAAAGCGGATCCTGACTTTTTTAAAATACTATCAATGCAGCAAAATCCAGAGTACTTATGGATTGGTTGTTCCGACTCCCGCGTGCCAGCCAATCAAATTGTAGATTTACTCCCAGGTGAGCTATTTGTACATCGTAACGTAGCAAACGTAGTTGTACATACAGATCATAACTGTTTATCGGTAATGCAATATGCTGTTGAAGTATTAAAAGTTAAACATATTATGGTGGTGGGGCATTATGGTTGTGGTGGTGTACAAGCAGTACTAGATGAAGCCCGCTTTGGCTTTATTGATAATTGGCTGCGCCATGTTGGTGATGTAAAAGAGAAGCACCTAGAGCAATTAAATGCAGTGCCTGAAAAAGAGCGTTTAAGCCGTTTAATAGAGCTTAATGTAATTGAGCAGGTACGTAATGTAGCGCGTACTAATATAGTACAAGACGCATGGGCACGTGGACAAAGTTTATCGATTCATGGTTGGGTTTACGGCCTAGAAAATGGCCACCTACATGACCTAGAGTCAGTAGTAACTTGTGCATCAGAAGAAGCCGACACTTATAAAAAAGCCGTGCAACACGTGTTTTCAAAACTTGACCATGGATAATTAAAGCGATGACAAAAACGGCGGTAATTATAGGTGCAACAGGGTTAGTAGGAAATGAGTTATTAAAAAAGTTACTACAAAGCGCGTATTTTTCTAATGTAATTGCCTTAAGCCGTCGTGCGCTAAGCATACGTCATCCAAAACTCGTTAATCATATAATTGAGTTTGATGAGTTAACTCAATATGCTGCATTATTTAAAGGCGATGTGTTTTTTTCTTGTTTAGGTACTACTAAAAAGCAAGCCGGCTCAATTGCGGCGCAGCGAAGAGTTGATTTTGATTATCAATTTATTGCCGCGCAATTAGCCGCAAGTAATGGTGTGCAACATTACTGCTTGGTGTCATCAAGTGGTGCAAATGCGCACAGCACTAGCCCTTATTTAAAAATGAAGGGGCAACTAGAGCAGCAGGTTAAGCAACTGCCTTTTGCACGTATCAGTATTTTTCAGCCGTCGTTATTATTAGGTAACCGTAAGCGGTTTAGAGTGGCTGAGAAAATTGGCAGTGTTATTTTACCCATTATAACTCGTCTGCCACTTTTAAAACGCTATAAACCAATAACTGGGGAGCAAGTAGCGCAAAAAATGCTGGTTGTGAGTTGCGCGCAGCAGAGCAATTTAGCTTACTATGTACTTGATGAGCTATTTAACCTGAGCTCCGGATAATAAATCTATCTCAAGCAGCTATTTTCAGCGCTAACTGCGTTGAATTTACTTGCAATAGGCCAGCTATTGACGCATAAATTCGCCTTGTTTTCACTGAAAACTTCTGGCTAGAGAAAATAAATATAATTATAATTCAATATGTTAGTAAATTCCTTAACCAGAGTTCAAGTTATTTAATTAATTAGCACTATTACAAAACAAAAAAGCAGCCTTGGCTGCTTTTTTACTTTAAGCGTATATATTATTCAGCATTTGGCTGAGTGCTAAGTTGTTGCTCTAACAGTGCAACTTTAGCTTCAAGCTCAGTTAGCTTTTCGCGTGTACGGATCAGTACTTGGCTTTGTACATCAAATTCTTCACGACTTACAAAGTCCATCTCAGCAAGCTTGTTTTGTAAAACTTGTTTGGTTTTACCTTCGAGTGTATCGGCTAAGTTTTTTACGCCTTGTGGCATATTACTAGTGATTTGCTTTGCAATTTCTTCAAGTTTTGCTGGATTAATCATGTTCGTCCCTTGGCTGTTGCCCAGAATTTATAATAACTAATATTACCTTATAGCCAGTGTATTTAACACAGGTTGATCTTTATCGAATTAATTAGTGCAATTGCTATGCTCGCTGTAATGGTTACGTTAAAATTGCCCGTCTTTTTAAATCTCTTTGGTCGTTATGAAACTCAATCCTAAACAAGATGAAGCGGTAAAATATATTAGTGGGCCATGCTTAGTGCTTGCTGGAGCTGGCTCTGGTAAAACGCGTGTTATTACTAATAAAATCGCATATTTAGTGAAACAGTGTGAGTATAAAGCGCGTAATATTGCCGCGGTTACTTTTACCAATAAAGCTGCTAAAGAGATGCGTGAGCGTGTTTTGCAAACACTTGGCAAGCAAGATGCCAAAGGGCTTTGGGTATCTACATTTCATACGCTGGGTTTAGAAATTATCAAAAAAGAACTTAGTACACTGGGCTTTAAGCCGGGTTTTTCGCTATTTGACGATCAAGATACCAACCAGTTATTAAATGATTTAACCGAAGACGAACTTAAAAATGATAAAGACCTACTCAAGCTATTAAAAATGGCAATTGGTAGCTGGAAAAACGAATTAATTTTACCAGAACAAGCAATCCGCGAAGCGCAAGAGCCACAAAAAGCATTATTTGCACAGCTTTATGGTCGCTATCAAAACCAGTTACGTGCTTACAATGCACTAGATTTTGATGACTTAATAATGATCCCTACTTTGCTCCTTACTAATAATGCCACTTCACGGATGCGCTGGCAGCAACGCTTTAAATACTTGCTGGTGGATGAGTACCAAGATACCAATACCAGCCAATACCAACTTGTTAAGCTGTTAGTAGGTGAACGTGCCCGCTTTACTGTGGTAGGCGATGACGATCAATCGATATATTCATGGCGCGGTGCGCGTCCGCAAAACTTAGTGTTATTAAGTAAAGACTTCCCCGGGCTTAGACTTATTAAGCTGGAGCAAAACTACCGTAGTGCAGGGCGAATACTAAAAGCGGCTAATATATTAATTGCCAACAACCCGCACGACATTGAAAAAAAGCTGTTTAGTGAGCTCGGTTATGGTGAGCCAATAAAAGTAATTGGTTGTCGTGATGAAGAGCATGAGTCTGAGCGCGTAGTGGCTGAAATTATTTCGCATAAGTTTATGAAACGCACTAGCTACAAAGATTACGCTATTTTATATCGCGGTAATCACCAAGCGCGAGGCTTTGAAAAATCGTTAATGAGTAACCGTATTCCATACAAAATTAGCGGTGGTATGTCGTTTTTTTCGCGCTCAGAAATTAAAGATATTATGGCCTACTTACGGCTGCTGGTTAATCAAGATGATGACAATGCATTTTTACGAATAGTAAATACACCACGGCGCGAAATAGGCACGGTGACACTTGAAAAGCTGGGCACGCTCGCAAATGAAAAGCACATGAGTTTATTTGCTACCTGTTTTGATAATGACCTAGGTTATAGGCTAAAAGGGCGTGGTTTGAACGCACTTACTGGGTTTGCACGTTGGGTTGTGGAGCTATCAGACAACGCGGTGCGCGGTGATACCCTAGAAGCGGTTAAAGATTTAGTGCGTAACATTAACTACGAAGCGTATTTATACGAGTCATCACCTAGTGCCAAAGCGGCTGAAATGCGGATGAAAAACGTATCGGAGTTATATCGGTGGATCACCGACATGCTAACCGGCGACGCCGATAACGAGCCCATGACCTTGGCCGAAGTAGTGAGCAAACTTACATTACGCGATATGTTAGAGCGTAACGAAGAAGAAGATGAAGCCGACGCGGTGCAGTTATCAACCTTGCATGCATCAAAGGGACTAGAGTATCCGTACGTGTTTATGGTGGGTATGGAAGAGGGCTTGCTACCGCATCAGGTAAGTATTGATGAGGACAACGTAGATGAAGAGCGTCGCCTTGCGTATGTTGGGATCACCCGAGCTCAACAAGAGCTCACCTTAACTTATGCTAAAATACGTCGTCAATTTGGCGAAACATCACAAACAGAGCTCAGTCGTTTTGTACAAGAACTACCACAAGACGATTTAGCATTCGAGAATAAAAAAGCACCTAATAGCCAAGCCGAGCGAATGGAAAAAGGTCAGGCGCGTGTGGCTAATCTACGCGCTATGCTTAAAAAACCTGAATAAATTGGTTAACGTTGCAGTGATTCAGAGTGACTAATAGAGGGCTGCAAGCTACTGTTAAGTGCAGACTGTTTACCGATAAAAAATCCTAGACCGTGTTTATCTAATAGAGCTCTAAAATTTAATATAGCAGGGCCTTTTGCTATTACTTTAGTGTTTTTAATTTTAGTAATGGCAAGTACGCCCTGCAGTTGTAGGTCGTAGCTAGCTTGCTGCAAAATACGTTTACTAAATGTTGAGCTTAGTAGTAGGTAGTCAAAATCAATTTCGCTAAGTAAGTTAAGCTCGCATTTATCTTTAGCAAAATTATTTAACCCAATAGAGTAGCCGTTTAAAGATAATTGCTTTAAATTTTCAATTTGTGTTGCACTAGCATAACGAATTTCTTGCTCGTCAAAGAGTAAGCAAAGCTGTGTTTTGTTTTCGCATTGGCTCAAAGCATCAGTAAATAAATTAAACTCAGGATGGGCCAATAACAAACTAGAGCAAGGTAGTAAGCCGACGTTTAAGTTAGCGTTACTTGTTTGTGTGTATGCTTGTTGCAGTAGCTGAAGTTCAACATTAAGATGTTGCTCTTTATCGCAGGCAAACTTTTTTAGAATATCAAAACTGGTATAGCCCAATATAGGGTGCTCGCCAAATGCCTCTAGCAATGACTCAGACTGGCAATTTTCATCAAGAGTAATGATCTCAGAACTTCTAAAATTCATTGGTAGCTGTTCAAGGTAATGCAGTACTGGTGATTGCTGCTCTGGTATTGCTTGCGTTAATAGCGGGTGGAATAGCTCATAGCGGTTTCTACCTGAGTTTTTAGCGTAGTACATAGCGGCATCGGCATCACGAATTATTTCATCCGTATTTTTATAGCTTTGGTTAGAGTAAGTTATACCAATACTTGCACCACTTTGCAGTGACGAGCCTTTAAAACAAAATGGTTCTGCCATTAAGTTAATGATTCTATTAGCAACATCTTCAGCTTGTTGAGGCTCGGTTAAATGAGTCAATAAAATTACAAACTCATCCCCCCCTAAGCGCGCTAATAAGTCGTGCTCGCGAATACACTGCGAAAATAGCTTACTCACGCTAATTAAAAACTGATCCCCGGCATGATGGCCAAGTTGGTCGTTAATACTTTTAAACTTATCTAAATCAATAAATAATACGGCAAAGTGTTGCTCTACAAAGCGATGATATTCTTGCAGGGTTTTTTCAAGTTGAGTTAAAAATAAGCTTCGGTTAGCTAAACCGGTCAGCGAGTCGTGATGCGCGTCGTGATAAAGCTGCTGCTCTATTTTTTTTCGCTCATCAATTTGCATTTGTAAATGTAGGTTAGCTTGGCGTAACTCTTTAGTTTTTTCGTCAACTCGAAACTCAAGCTCCTGATGACTCTTTTTAAGTGCGATATTAGCTAATTTTGTTTGTAATACTGTAGCAATTTGATGGGATACAAAGGTGATGAGTTCGCAATCATCTTGGCTAAAAATATGTTTATTGTTATACGCTTGGCAAACAATTAAACCAATAACACCTTGTGATGTTTTTAATGGTGCGCCAAGCCAACTAGTAGCCATTTGCTTTTCAGGCACAGGTGAAGTGCGTTGTACTGTGCCATCTTGTATAAGCGCTTTTGCTCTATCGGGATGTATAAGCTGAGTTTCTTCGGTGCTAATTACCAGCTCACTATAGCCTTTAGAAAAACGCCTTGATTGAGGGTTCTTTTTAAATTCATCTACGTAATAAGGAAAGCTTAGCCAGCCAGAATCTTTGTTATAAAGTGCAATATAAAGGTTATCAGCATAGGTTATCGACTTTATAATTTCATGCAGTTGTAAATATACATCATCAATATTTTTAGCTTGTGTTGCCAGCTCCGATATTTTAAATAAAATTTGCTGGCGTTGTAGGGCTCGTTTACGTTGTTCGACTTCAAGGTTAAGCGCTGCGTTACTTTGTGTAAGTGCTTGGGTGCGAATTTTAACTTCGGCTTCGAGTTGCTCGCGCTTTTTTACTCGCTCTATTGCGGTAGCTAAGTACAGCGACATAACCTCTAGTAATTGTATTTGTTGAGGGCTGTATCCTTGCTCTGTGTCGTAACTTTGTGCTGCAAGTACGCCTATAATGCTTTTTTCTTGAAATACAGGCACGCCAATCCAGTGCTCAGCAGGCGTACCTAAAGCTTTAAATAAACCATTATTAGCAGCATCTTGCATTTGTTGCTTAGTAAAGTAGGTTGTTTTACCTTGTTTAAATACATAACCAGTTGCACCTTCGTTAAAACTATTATGCTGATTAAGGGCAATAGCAAGACCATCTTTTTCGTCTGAAAAATAAGAAAGTTCTAATAAGTTTGTGTGTCTGTTGGAAAGTACAACATAAAAACTTTTGCTTGGTACGTACTTTTGCAAAATATCGTGTATAGCGGGATAGAGTAAGGTAAGTTCTGCAACCGTGCTGGCTTGCTCTGATAATAGGATCAGGGCATTTTGTAGATGATGTGCATGCTTGTACTTTTTCAGTAGCGCTTTAAGACGTTTATTTTGATGCGCTAAGTTACTAGGTACTGTTAATTTATCTTCCAATGATGTTAACCAGCTGTGTTTTTATTGTATACTAATTGCGCTTATAATTTCATTTTTAACTATTAGCGTCAAGTATATATTCGTTAAAATAGCGGTTAAAAGTAGATAAAAAGCATTAAAAAAGGCTTACCTTAGGTAAACCTTTTTATTTATTGATTTTAGTAGGCTTTTACTTAGTTGTCATAAAGTTAATTGCGGCACTAATTTCGTCTTCAGAACAATCCATACAAGTACCTTTTGGCGGCATTGCATTAAAACCATTCAGTGCGTGATCGAGTAATACATCATTACCTTTAGCAAGGCGAGGTGACCAATCATCAGCCGATTTAGGTGCGCCTAACGCACCAGTACCGTGACACGCAAAACATGAAGCTTGATATACTTGCTCGCCAGAACGTGGGCCAGTAGGGGCTGCAGGAGCGGCCACTTTGTCACCCTCAAGGTATACAGCACCAATCGGTGCGAGACGTTTTTTGATTGCATCGGCAGTCATAGAGTTATCATATGGCTGTGCGTATGCGGTGGTTGCTAGCATTAGTAATGCTGCAGCTGATAGTTTTTTCATTTTGCCTTGCCCACTTCAATTTGAACGTGATCAATCACGATTGTAAATGACGGAATTTAAAACAATTATAACTCCCCTAAGCAATTTATAAAATGCTAAGAGTAGATTTTATTGATTAAATCGACTAAAGATTGCGTTAACTCAATAAAAACAGCAGTTTACTAAATGGTTAAACAGAGTAACTGTTATTCTAAGTTACAAAAATCTAAATAGATCATATTGATCAAAAATCAGCTTAGTGCGAGCACTTCACTCACCAGTTTAGCTATTCCAGCATCGGCATCGAGTATAGATTGTGCCAGCATATAGGCTGGTGTTGTTACTAGCTTGTACTGCTGATCTACAACAATATCATCTACTGCGCAGGTGACATGCTGAGCACCTAGGGTGTTAAGTGCATTAGCTGTGTCACTATCATTACCTATAGTTAGGTGTGCTTGCTGATAAATAAAAGGAATTAAATTAGGAGCAATACACATATAGCCCGCTGCTTTATTGGTATTGGCAAACGCTTTACAGGCATGTAACACGTCAGCATTAATACTTGCCTGTGGCCCTTTTATAGCAAAGTCAGATAGATTTTTTGCAGCACCAAAACCACCCGGTACAATTAAAGCGTCAAACTGTGTAACGTCCAGCTCAGTAATCGCTTTTACTTCGCCGCGAGCAATACGCGCTGCTTCTACAAGTACATTACGATTATCGGTGGTTTCTTCACCAGTGAGGTGATTAATGGTGTGATGCTGCGCTATATCGGGTGCAAAGCATTGATAACTTGCACCATTTTTTGCTATGTGTAATAAAGTCAAAACGGCTTCATTAATTTCACTACCATCATAAACGCCACAACCGGCTAAAATTACTGCAACTTTTTTCATTTTTTATCTGCTCCGTTTAAGTCGGCAAACTAAAATTTAGTTCGATAGATTAGGGTCTGTTAACCTTTGCGGATTAAAATTTGTTCAAACTAGGAGCGATTTGATCGCGGCGCGAGGTTTGTAACCTAGTAGGCTCGATAACTGCTCCTGCGTTATTCTACTGGCTTACATCTATGTGTAAATAAGTAAAAACAGAGCAAAGCTTTTGCATCCTGCTCATGCCCCTAACAAAGAGTTAATCGCCCCTAGACAGAACCCTTCGGGCAGCGCATGTTTGGTATTAATGCTGCGTTATCGCCTATTTATGGGGAATAACCACACCACATAGGCTCTGCCTTGTCTAAATACCAAACACACTGCTGCAAACTCAATCTTGAAAGATCAACAGACCTTCAAGTTTAACATGGCAAAAATAATCTGTTTGAAAAATTATTTGTATAGTTACTGTTCGCTAAGCGAGTGATCATAGGGTATATGCCATTTGGTGATCAACCACAGTGAAAAAAATTATAAAGGATCGCTATGATCTTTGATCCATTATGCTAGAATGCTCGTCCAGTTATTTAAATGGATGCAAATAATGGCAATGACTAACAGCGGATGTAACGCTTAAAACTTTTTTCCACATTGGTAAAAAAATAATAAAAAAAGAACCTCGTATTATCTTTTTTAGTAAAAACAACCAGTTAACTTTATTTCTAAGCGTTTTTTAATGCTTTGGAAGAATGGTCTGTGGCTGTTATCTACAAAGTTATCCACAGTTTGTTCTGAATTAATCAACATCAGTAGTATTAATTCGCAGTCGTTTTATTCACTGCCTTATGGCATGCTTATAATTATCTTACTTTTTGTATTTAGGATCCAAATTCACCATGGCTCAGATCCCCGAAAACCCACTTATTTTAGTTGATGGCTCTTCATATTTATTTCGTGCTTATCATTCACCGCCACATTTAACTAACTCAAAAGGTGAAGCGACCGGAGCGATATATGGTGTGATCAACATGCTAAAAAGTTTGATCAGACAATATGATCCCTCGCATATGGTGGTTATATTTGACGCTAAAGGCAAAACCTTTAGAAATGACATGTATAGCGAATATAAAGCGAACCGTCCGCCAATGCCAGATGACTTACGCACGCAAATAGCGCCAATCCACCGTATTATTAAGGCAATGGGTTTTCCGCTTATTAGCATTGAAGGTGTTGAAGCCGACGATGTAATTGGTACGTTTGCGCGCATAGCTTCAGAGCAAAAGCGCCACGTACTGGTTTCTACCGGCGATAAAGATATGGCGCAGTTGGTAAATGAACATGTAACGCTTATAAACACCATGACCGACAGTATCTCGGATCCTGTTACTGTAGTTGAAAAGTTTGGTGTGGGCCCAGAACTTATTATCGATTATTTAGCTTTAATGGGCGATAAAGTAGATAACATTCCAGGGGTAGAAGGGTGTGGTCCTAAAACTGCGGTTAAGTGGTTAGAAAAATACGGATCGCTACAGGGCGTTATGGATAATGCCAGCGAGATCAAAGGTAAAATAGGAGAGAAGTTAGCAGCTGCGCTAGATCATCTGCCTTTAAGCTATCAACTTGCCACTATTAAGTGTGATGTTGAGGTTGAGTCGGATCTTGATACCTTTAAGTTACAAGAGCCCAATAAAGATGAGCTAATTGCGCTTTATGGTGAATGTGAATTTCGTCGTTGGTTAGCTGAGTTACTCGATAACCCTAAAGATACCGAAACACACTTAGCTGTTCCCACTGAGGCTAACGAAGTACCAAAAGTAGCAGAGGCACAATACGAAACTATTTTAACCGAGAGCCAGTTTGATGCATTAATAGAGCAGCTAAATGATGCTGAGCTATTTGCCTTTGATACAGAAACAACCAGCCTTGATTACATGCAAGCACAGTTAGTAGGTATGAGCTTTGCGGTAAAAGCCGGTGAAGCTGCTTATTTACCCGTTGCTCACGACTATCCGGGTGCACCTGAGCAACTAAGCCTTGAGTTTGTAATGCAAAAATTAGGACCTATTCTAGCCGATGCCAAAAAAGCTAAGGTAGGGCAAAACCTTAAATACGATAAAAGCGTATTAGCAAATGCGGGTTATGAATTAAACGGTATTAAGTTTGATACCATGCTTGAATCGTATGTGCTTAACAGTGTGGGTACGCGCCATGATATGGATTCACTGGCACTTAAATTTTTAGGCCATAAAAATATCAGCTTTGAAGATATTGCTGGTAAAGGTAAAAAGCAACTTACTTTTAATCAAGTAGAGCTAGATAAAGCCGGCCCCTATGCCGCTGAAGATGCAGATATTACGCTGCGTTTACACCAAGTTTTATGGCCAAAATTAGCCGCTGACGAAAAACTAAAATCAGTATTCGAAGATATAGAAATGCCACTGGTTAATGTTATTTCTGATATTGAACGCACTGGTGTAGCAATAGACAGCAAAATGCTTGCTGCGCACAGCCAACGCTTAGGCGAGCGTTTATTGGAGCTGGAAAAAGAAGCGTATGAAATAGCGGGTGAACCATTTAATTTAAGTTCTCCAAAACAACTACAAGTATTGTTGTTTGAAAAACTGGAACTGCCAATAATTAAAAAAACGCCTAAAGGCGCGCCTTCTACCGCAGAAGAAGTATTACAAGAATTAGCGCACGACTATCCACTGCCTAAAGTAATTATTGAGCACCGTGGTTTATCAAAGCTTAAATCAACCTATACCGACAAATTACCGTTAATGGTTAACGAGAAAACGCAGCGTGTGCATACCTCGTATCATCAAGCCGTAACGGCAACTGGGCGTTTAAGTTCAACCGATCCTAATTTACAAAATATTCCAATTCGCTCAGAAGAAGGGCGTCGTATTCGTGAAGCGTTTATAGCGGCCGATGGCTATAAAATTGTCGCTGCCGATTATAGCCAAATTGAGCTACGTATAATGGCGCATCTTTCACAAGATAAAGGTTTATTAAGTGCGTTCGCTAATGGTTTAGACGTGCACAGTGCCACTGCAGCAGAAGTATTTGGTGTAAGTTTAGAAGAAGTGACCAGCGATATGCGTCGTAAAGCTAAAGCGGTTAACTTTGGCTTAATTTATGGCATGTCGGCATTTGGTTTAGCACGCCAGCTGGATGTGCCACGCCATGAAGCGCAGCATTATATTGATAAATATTTTGAGCGTTTCCCAGGTGTTTTAGAGTATATGGAAACAACGCGTGAAAAGGCCGCTGAAAGCGGTTATGTAGAGACTATTTTTGGACGCCGTTTATATTTACCAGAAATAAAAGCCCAAAATGGTGCACGAAGAAAAGGAGCTGAGCGCGCAGCAATCAATGCGCCAATGCAAGGCACTGCTGCCGATATCATTAAAAAGGCAATGTTAAGTGTACACAGTTGGGTATACGAGCAAGCTCCCAATACCGTTAAGCTATTAATGCAAGTACACGATGAGTTGGTATTTGAAATTAAAACAGACTGTGTTGATGCTTACACAAAGCATATTTGCGAACTAATGTCGCAAGCGGCTACTCTTGATGTACCACTTATAGTTGAAGCTGATGAAGGCGACAACTGGGAACAGGCTCACTAAGTTTATATAATAAAATGACAAAAAAGTGCCTAAGGGCACTTTTTTTATGTCAGTTTAAAAATATTAATTACTTAAATAAATAGCCGCATTAGTTACGTAAAAGTTAACTAAAGAAAAGACCGATGTTAAATCATAAGGTGTTGGCAAATATACACAAATTATCTAGAATTTTATTGTACTAGTGCGCTGGCTTTTGTTAAAGTCGCGCCGTCCTCATCCTGTAGGACATCCTGTTGATGATGCATCTGCGAAGATGCAATTATTCATAGCTTCTCCCCAGTTTGCTATACCGGCCTATCATATATTTGATGGGCCGTTTTTTATTCCTAACCTTAATTATTCCCCATTTATTATTCTATAATTACACTTAATCCTTTAGGTGATACCATCATAAGCTCATAAAAAGTACTTTCTATTCATTTGTGGTTCTAATGAATGGGGTATTGTTCATTTATAGAAGGAATTCGTCATGTTTAAAGCATTAGCTATTGCAGGTTTGTCGTTATCAAGTTTAGTTATTTCTAATATCGCTCAGGCCGATTGGCAGTTAGTAAACGATAAAAGCCAATTAAGCTTTGTTTCTATCAAAAAAAATAGTATTGCTGAAGCAAATCACTTTACTAATATTGAAGGCAAGTTATCAGATAAAGGTGAGTTTAGTGTAAATGTAGACTTAACCTCGGCAGAAACACTGATCCCCATTCGTAATGAGCGTTTAACAAAATTATTATTTGAAGCCGATACATTTGCAAATGCCATATTAACCGCAGATCTAGCATCGCAGCTCAGCAGTATTAAAAAACCTGGCCAGTATGTGCTTAAAGGGATTAATGCGGAACTTGATTTTCATGGTAATAAAAAGCCGCTTACTATAGATGTGCTGGTTAGCAGTGCAGAAAATGGTGATTTAAGTGTGTCTTCTTTCAGTCCTATTATTATTAATAGTAATGATTTTGCAATTACAGAGGGCATTATGGAATTACAAAAATTAGCGGGTTTACCGTCAATTGCGACTGCCGTACCTGTTACTTTTGCACTGACATTTAAAAAGCAGTGATTTCCCTTAGCCAACTAAGCAAGCAATTAAGCGAGCCAAACAAACCTTTTGATAGTTGGCAACCAACCCACTGTGGATCATTGCCAATGGTTATTAACGACCAAGGGCAATGGTTTTATGCTGGCAGTGAAATAACACGCCCGGCTATGGTAAAGCTGTTTGCCTCGGTATTGTGTAAAGAGGGTGAGCAGTTTTATTTAAAAACGCCAGTCGAAAAAATAGCCATCACGGTTGAAGACGCCCCCTTTATTATTGTTGCCTGGCGATTTGAAAATACCGAGCAAGGACAAGTGCTTTGTTGTATAGATAACCTAGACAGACAATGGCTCATCAGTGCTGAGCAACCTATATATATACAAGACTACAAAGATGCAGCCGTGCCTTATATACAACTCCCTTATGGGTGCTGTGCACGCGTGGCAAGAAGTGTATTTTATCAATGGGCAGAAATAGCCCAGACAGACAAACAGGGTTATTTTATAACATCTGCCGGGGAGCCGTTTTATTTATCCTAAACTCGAGTAATAGCGGATAATAATGGCTTAGGTTTGTAATGCGTGCGTGGCAAGAAGTGTATGCTATTAATGCAATG
>NZ_JACJDO010000013.1:0-59811 GCF_014163535.1 Pseudoalteromonas sp. SR45-4 | reverse complement strand
GTTTTATTTATCCTAAACTCGAGTAATAGCGGATAATAATGGCTTAGGTTTGTAATGCGTGCGTGGCAAGAAGTGTATGCTATTAATGCAATGGGCTAAAATAGCCAATACTGATAAACAGGGTTATTTTATAACGTCTGCCGGGGAGTCGTTTTATTTATCCTAAACTCGGGTAATAGCGGATAATAACGGCTTAAGGTTTGCAATGTGCGCGTGGCAAGAAGTGTATGCTATTAATGCAATAGGCTGAAATAGCCGAGACAGATAAGCTCGGCTATTTATCGAATGTGTAAGCTTTTAAGCCTTGCAGAATAAATTAGCTTGCTGGGTTAGTGTCATCGTTAAGTATTTTTTCAGCAGGTGGTACCGCTACAACAGGGCCTAAAAACCATTCATCAAGTTTTTTGGCAACGTCTGGCAAGCCAGTACCTTTTAGTGATGAAAATGCATGTACCGTAATATCACCATCAAGGGCGCTTAATTCACGGCGAACTTTAAGTACTTGTGATTGACGCGGACCTTGTTTAAATTTGTCTGCTTTAGTTAATAGCGCTAAAACAGGAATTTCACTGCTAATAGCCCAATTAATTAAATCACGGTCTAAATCTTTTAATGGATGACGAATATCCATTAAAATTACAATACCTTTTAAACTCTGACGCTTTTGTAAATATTCGCCTAGCGACTTCTGCCATTTCTTTTTCATTTCAATTGGCACTTTAGCAAAGCCATAGCCTGGTAAATCGATAAGGCGCATGTCATCAACATCAGCAAGTTCAAAGGTATTTATTAGCTGAGTACGTCCAGGAGTTTTACTGGTACGCGCTAATTTTTGGTCGGTAAGTGCATTAAGAGCACTTGATTTACCTGCATTGGAGCGACCGGCAAACGCAACTTCAATTCCCGTATCAGCAGGTAATTTAGTAATGTCTGGAGCGCTTGTAACGAAAGACGCGGTATTATATTTGATACGAGATTTGAGCACGGGCTCTCCTAAAACTTAAAAATGATCACATTGAGCTAAATTCGCTCATGGGGCGTATTTTATACTATAAAGGAGTTATTAAAAAGCTGTTAAACCACCATATACAGCACATTTAAACCAAGTTAAAGCTTAACCTAAGGCAAAACCCTATAAATTATAAGTTTAATATGAGTAGAAAACGTGCCAGAGAATTTATTATCGTGTAGAATATAAAAATCACAACATCCATATTGTAGATGATACAGGGTCGGAAACAGAGAATTCACCATGAAAAAAATAGCACTATCTTTAACTATATTGCTTGGTGCGTTGTCAGCAAGCAACGCAACAGCATTTGAAGGCGATGTAAACGCAGGTAAAGAAAAATCAGTAACGTGTGCGGCTTGTCACGGCCCAGACGGTAATGCACCGATTAATATCTATCCTAAGCTTGCGGGTCAACATGCCGATTATATTTATAAGCAACTTCAAGACTTAAAACTAGGTATGACCTCAGGTGGCAAAAAAGGTCGTATGGATCCGGTTATGAGCGCAATGGCTATGCCATTAAGCGAACAGGATATGAAAGATTTGTCGGCTTATTTTGCATCACTAAACATGAGCGAAGAAGCTACGCCTAAAGACGTAGTTGAAACCGGTAAAATACTTTACAAAGCAGGTGATGCAGATCGTGGTATTCCAGGATGTGCTGCATGTCATGGCCCTCGTGGTAATGGCTCGTCACTTGCAAAATTTCCAAAAGTTTCTTTTCAGCATCCAGGTTACGTTAAAGCGCAACTTGAAAAATTTCGTGATGGCACACGCCAAAATGATTTAAATGGTGTGATGCAAGATATTGCAAAGAAATTAACAGATAAAGACATTGAAGTACTTTCGCAGTACTTAGGTGGCTTACACTAAAGTTGTATTTATTTATTTAATTATTATTAATGTAATAAACTACAATATGTACAAAAAAGCAGCTTAGGCTGCTTTTTTTGTGCTTAAAATTACTTTTATAGTCTTTATTCATGTAAGACATTGACCATGCATAGCTGTGAGATAAGTCTTATTTTAAAAACCATTAAATTGTTAACTTGATGTAATGTAATGGTTTTTGTGTTTTTTGTTATAATCCTTTTAATAAAAGATATATAAATTAGTTGTAACAAAATTATTAACAGGTACATTAACCCCTGTCGCAAAAAACAATAACAAAATGGAATAAGCTATAAGGACAGTAGCGCGACACGACTACATAGCACAAATTGGTGCTAGCAAAGGAAATAACAAAAAAGCGTTAGGAAGACCGAAAATAATAAAAACTCATGGAAGTTTAATAATAAAAACAAAATGGAATGCTACACGGAAGGTAAAAATAATAATAATAGGGATAGGTAAAAATAATAACAATAATAAAGACTAAAAAGTCGAAGGGAGAAGTGTCCAGATAATGGCGCTCAGATTAGTAGGCGGTAGAGATGTTTTCTCTACCGCCTTTTTATTTGTCCTGTTACAATAGCCACCGTTTAAAAACGAGCAGTAAGCTGTTTTAAGCGCTAAATAGAGAAACCCAGCCTCTAAAGCGCAAACTGAATTCTTCTGGCTAGGCCAGCATTGCGATGCCCATTGATTTGCGCCTCGCCCAAAACCTCTTAAGTGAGATGATCAAGATATGAGTAGAACTAAAAAGTCACGCAAAAGCCCAGCAAATGGACCAGTACGTTTAAGCCAAGATAAGCTTAAAGAAATGCGTGCATTAAAAGAGCAACGTGTTAAAAAAACCAAAGGTGCTAAGCCTGGATCTCGTAATACCCCTGAGCTATTAAATGATGATAGCCAAAAAAGTAACACGGGAACTAAAGATAAACGCATTGGCAGTAAAAAACCTGTGCCATTAATAGCTGTTGCAGCTGCACCTAAAGTAGAAATAAAACGTAACTTAAAGCCAACTGTTGAGCTTAAAAAGTCAGCAGAGCCAGAGTTTACGCCTGAGCAAGAGCTAGAAGCACTTGAAAATGATGAGCGCTTACTTAAATTAGTAGAGCGTCATGAAAATGGCGAAATGCTAACGGGTAAAGATGCTAAGTACTTTAATAGTCGTATTGCTCGTCATCAAGCATTGTGTAAATTGCTTGGTATCGAGGATGAAGATGAAGAAGAGTTTGAAGATGACTTTAGCGAAGAAAGTAATTCAGACTTCGATCAGTATTTATCGAACGATCTTGCTAACGAATGGTTAGACGAAGAAGACAAGTAATAAGGGTTATTAAATGAGTACAGCGGTGATCTTAGCCTTATTTGTAGGTGCTGCTATTATAGTGGGCTTAGCATTTTATGCGGGTCAGTTGCTTTATAAGTTAAGCGCGCAAAAAAAACTGATTGTTAAAAAGCAGGCTGAGCAACAGCAAAAGCTTAAGCAGTCGCGTTTAAAGCGTAACGCCAAATTAGCCGACAGCATTCATTTAATCGCGCGTGCAATGCATGAACAGCAGTGTGAGTTTTCAGAAGGCTGTTTACGTATTTGGGTACTTATGTCGCAATATGGTTTTGAAGACGAGCAAGATTTAACGACAAAATACTCGGGCATTTATAAAATGTACCAAGTAGTTAAAGAAATGCCGACTCATGATGCGCGTAAAAAATATACCAAAAAAGAAATATTTAAGTTAGATACAGCTCGCTGGCGTGCCGAAGAGACACATAAAGATGAGATTATAGCTGACTGTGCTAAAATTATTATTGAGTTTAAAGCCGCCCCTGGCAGCGAAAACGTGGTATTTAATTAATCAGCGTTTAAATAATTTAAAGCACAAAATACAAAAGCAGACCTCAGGTCTGCTTTTTCGTTTTAAATTTACTACTCGGGCTGAGGGTTAAATAACCCGAGAAAAACGCGTTGCATTTAGCTGTTTTTGTAAGTGAGCGTCAAAGCACATACAAATAATACGAATAAATAAATTACCTCTAGCAGTGACACTAATCATATTATTTTCAATAGTGACCATCCCATCAGCAATTAAAGGCTCAATTGCCGTTAGTGCATCAGCAAAGTAGTGGTTAAAGTTAAGTGCATGTTTGGCACTAAATGCCTCCATATCTAACTCAAACTGGCATATAAGCTGTTTAATTGCATCAGCGCGTATTACATCATCGGCACTTAAGTGCATGCCTTTGGTGATGGCACAGCCGCTTTGCGTTTCTACACTATGATAATAATGCTTTAACTCTTTTTGATTTTGTAAAATGGCAGTGCCAATTTGTGATATAGATGAAACCCCTAAACCTAATAAATCGCAGTTTCCGTGGGTAGTATACCCTTGAAAGTTACGGTGTAATTGCCCCGCATTTTGTGCCACAGCGAGTTCGTTATTAACTTTAGCAAAATGGTCCATACCAATAAATTGATAACCGGCTTGAGTCATTTGCTCTAAGGTGTTTTTAAACATAGTTAGCTTGTTGTGTGCACTGGGTAAGTCGGCATCTTTAATTTTACGTTGTGCTGCAAAACGCTCTGGAAGGTGAGCGTAATTAAATACCGAAACACGATCAGGGCTAAGCTCAAGCAACTGCTCTATGGTTTGTTTAAAGCTTTGTGGCGTTTGCAATGGGAGGCCGTAAATCATGTCGGCATTAATCGATTTAAACCCTAATTCACGGGCTTGGGTGATTAACTGCTTTACTGTATCGGCATTTTGCGGACGGTTTACTGCTAGCTGCACTTCATCATTAAAGTCTTGAATACCAAATGATACGCGGTTAAAACCTAAGTTACTTAAATCAACCAACATGTTATCGGCAAGCGATCGAGGGTCAATTTCAATACCACGCTCAGTGGCGTCGGTAAAATTAAAGTGCAGCTCCAAAAGTTTAACTAAACGGCTCATTTGCTGCGTAGTTAAAAAGGTAGGTGTACCACCGCCTAAATGTAGTTGCTCTAGGGTGTAGTCTTTAAATAGAGGCGCTTGGGCTGCAATTTCTATGGCTAAAAAATCAAGGTAGGTGTCGGCTTTTGACTGATGGCGAGTAATAATTTTATTGCAGCCACAGTAATAACAAAGCTGACTACAAAACGGAATATGTATATATAAAGACAATGCACGGCTGTTTGATGACTCAATCGCACTGAGTAAGTCTTGCTGTTGATAGCCCTCAGTTAGCGACAGTGCCGTGGGGTACGATGTATAACGTGGGCCAGACACATTATATTTATTTATTAGGGTTTGATCCCATTTTGGAAGTTTAATCATCACGCGCACCTTGGTATATTATTTAGGTGCTGATTATAAAAAAATGTTTAGCAGGGCGGGTTGATCTACAACAAAAAAAGGTGCCGTAGCACCTTTTTAAAGTATATTTTTTAATCTGTTAGTAAGTAACTTGATGGGCATCTTTCAAATATTGAAATAGCTCTTTGTAACCTCTACCAGGTTTTTCATCTTTCGCTTCTTTAGCTGCATTACGAACTAGCTGGCGCATTTGTTGACGATCAAGCGATGGGAACTGCTCTATAGTCTCATTGATTAGGTCATCACCTTGTTCAATTAGGTCTGCACGTAATTGCTCAATTTTTTTGACCAACACTTCAGCTTGGTTATTTTTATTAAGCATAACATCGATAATTGATCTTATAGCATCGATGTTCTCTACGGTGCGCAGTGTTTTAGCTATGTAGTTTAAATGACGACGATAAGCATCGCTTTTATTGCTAATTTTATCGGCAACAACCATTGCGGCTTTTAAATCATCATTTAATGGCAAGCGCTCACGCTGCTTTTTACCCATTTTGGCAATTTCAGTCCCTAACTGATGAAATTCTTGTGCTTCACGCTTCAGTTCGGTTTTTGAGACATATTCAATTTCTTCTTCAATATCAGCAGGCTTGCTTTTTTTCTTCGCCATGGGGTGCTCTTAAATAAAAATAACTTCTGCCATTATACATGATTATCATACAGAGGAATATTAGCTGATGTGATGCATTGAGTGTGTTAGCATTTAAATATAAAAAATGTGTGCAACATTGCCTTCAAGGCTCAGGACTTAATTTATGAAAAGCCAACAACACGATCCAATTTATTCTCAAATATCTCAAGTAAAAGATGCGGTAGCAGCAGTGCTCGAGCATGCGAAAAAACTCGGTGCCACAGCGGCAGAAGCGGCTATGTCTAGCACTTCAGGGCTGTCGGTTAGCACTCGCATGGGCGAAGTAGAAACCATTGAGTTTAACCAAGATGGCGGTTTAGGCATTAGTGTGTATGTAGGTAATAATAAAGGCTCTGCGTCTACCGCAGATTTAAGCCCTAAAACGCTACGCACTGTGGTTGAAAAAGCCATTGATATTGCAAAATTCACCTCAGACGACCCTTTTAACGGTGTTGCAGATAAAGAGCTACTTGAGTTTTCACCCAAAGATCTCGATTTATACCATCCATGGGATGTAAGCCCAGAGCAAGGTATTGAGTTTTGTCATGCTGCAGAGCAAGCAGCGTTAAATGCGGATGAGCGCATTGTTAACTCAGACGGCGCAAGTTTTTCATCGCACCAAGGTTTGCGTGTTTATGGCAATAGCCATGGTTTAATTGCTGGTTTTCCGCGTACTCGCCACAGCATAAGTACTATGGTAATTGGTAAAGATGGCGAGCAAATGCAACGCGACTCTGCTTACACCGTAGCACGCGATCAAGCTGGTTTAAATGATGCCGCAGCAGTGGGGCTTGAAGCTGCAGCCGAAACTTTAGCTAAATTAAATAGCCAAAAATTAGGCACCATGAAAGTACCGGTAATATTTAGAGCTGACATTGCTAATTCATTATTTGGCCATTTAGTGTCGGCCATTGGTGGTGGTGCGCTGTATCGTAAATCGAGTTTTTTACTCGATAGCCTAGGTACACAAGTATTTAGCAATTGCGTAAATATTGCCGAGCGTCCGCATATACTCAAAGGGCTCGCATCGTCGCCGTTTGACAGCGAAGGTGTTAAAACCTTTGATAGAGAAATCATTCAAGGTGGCGAGTTACAAACTTACCTACTTGCAAGCTATGCTGCGCGTAAAATGAATATGACACCAACAGGGCACGCTGGCGGTATACATAACTGGTTAGTTGAGCAAACACATAGCGATTTAACCGCGCTACTTAAAACCATGGGTACAGGCTTATTAGTAACAGAGCTAATGGGGCAGGGCGTAAATACAGTAACTGGTGATTACTCGCGTGGTGCGGCTGGTTTTTGGGTAGAAAATGGCGAAATCCAATATCCAGTAAGCGAAATTACCATTGCCGGTAACTTAAAAGATATGTTTAAAGGAATATCAGCTATTGGTGGCGACATAGAGCGCCGTGGTGGCATTCAAACTGGCTCTGTGTTAATTGAACAAATGCAAATAGCGGGCGCTTAGTCACTGCGCTCAGTGTATACTCAAGTCGAGGGTTATTTCGATTTGAGTAACCGCATTATTGAGTTTTTACGAGGTGTTAAATGGCTAAAGACAGGTATGCGCCAAAACCATTAACTGACATTATGGCAGGACTGAATAACCGCTTGTCGGCTTATGCAGGTAAAAGCCAAGCACTCGATACCCAGCAAACCTTACTTAAAGACTTTTTAGGCCCCAAACTGGGTGATAAATGCCGCGTGAGTAACTACCGCGATGGTACTTTAATGATCGAAGCGGTATCTGCGCCTATTGCGCTTAGACTAAATTACTTAAAAATGGATATGCTCTCGCATTTTAGAGCCGCGGGCATGGCTGAGCTTGGGCAAATAAAAATTACCGCTAATCCACAAGCAACACAACGCTTGGGCGCAGTAAGTAAAACCATTAATACCCCAATAACTAATTCTCGTAAAATGAGCGAACAAACAGCCGATTATTTAAATGCCATAGCCGCCTCAGCCCCCCCTTCGCTAAAAGAAAAGTTAGAGCGTTTAGCGCTGCACGCAAAGCGTAAAACCTAGCTGCTAATAACTCGTTTATAAGCTCACATAGTTATTGATAGCACTATGTGGGTCACTCATCGCATTAAAATACTTTGTTACATATTCAATTTTATTGTTACCCCAATGGGGTTTATGATAGCTACTTAATACGCCTATTAACTAGGTTGCAGTTAATGCTTATTTCATTAAGTAAAAGTACATAAAATGTCATTACGCAGCTTTATGCTGCTGGTATTTGAATATTAATGAAATAGGTATTTATTTTAACTAACAAACGGAATCCTTATGATTAAAATAACAATGACCGCCGCAGGTATTGCGCTGGCACTTGGGTTGGTTGGTTGTGGTGAACAACAAGAAATTAAAGTAAACGAAACTCCCGCGGTTAGCGCTCCAGTTCCAGCTCCTTTTACCTTGGGTATTGAGCTGGAAAATATGGATAAATCGGTACGCGCTCAAGATGACTTTTATTACCATGTAAATGGTCAATGGCTAGCTAAAACCGAAATTCCTGGCGATAAATCTAACTATGGTTCGTTTTCGCAATTATATGACGAGTCGCAAAAGGCGATGAAAACAGTACTTGAAAGTGCGGCAGCAAATAGCAATGTTGAAAAAGGCAGTGATGAAGCAAAGTTGGCGGCATTTTATAATAGCTACATGGCAGAAGAAGCGCGCGAAGAACTTGGCATCCAGCCACTTGAGCCATCATTGGCAAGCATTGACGCCGTTAAAGGTAAAAAAGATTTAGTTACTTTAATGGCGCAATTACAGATTAAAGGCGGCGACTTGCCATTTGGTTGGTATGTAAATAATGACGCTAAAAACTCCAGCGAAAATGCATTGTATGCGTATCAAGCTGGGTTAGGTTTACCCGATCGTGATTATTATTTAAAAGATGATGAAAAGTTCACTAAAATTCGTGCTTCTTATCAAGCTTACATTGCTAAAATATTAGCCAAGTCAGGGGTTGAAAATACAGAGGCTGTGGCTAAAAATGTATTAGCGCTGGAAAAAAATCTTGCTGAGGTGCAGTGGAGTCGAGTAGAGAGCCGTGATGCAACCAAGTCTTATAATAAAATGAGCCTTGCACAAGCAAATAAACTGATGGGTGACTTTGATCTTGCTAGTTACTTTAAAGCGATAGGCATAAACACCGAAGAGTTAATTATTAGCCAGCCGAGCTACTTTGAAAAATTTGCGACTATTTATAAAAACACCGATTTAGTAACATGGCAAAATTACCTTAAGTTTCACTTTGTAAGTAACTACGCGCAGTTACTCGATAAAGAGTTAGTGGACCTTAAGTTTAACTTTTACAGTACAACTTTACGTGGTGTAGAAGAACAAGCGCCACTTTGGAAGCAAGCGGTTGATGCTTCAAACAGTGTGCTAGGTGAGATTTTAGGTAAAGTGTACGTTAAAGAGAACTTTCCACCAGAAGCGAAAGCGCGTATGGAAGAGTTGGTTGATAACGTAATTAAAGGCTACGGTGTTGCGATTGAAAATTTAGAGTGGATGAGCCCGGAAACTAAAATTGCCGCTCAACAAAAGCTAGACAAGTTTACACCTAAAATTGGCTACCCAGATAAGTGGAAAGACTACTCAGCACTAGAGATTAACCCTGATGAATTAGTCGGTAACTACATTCGTTATAGCGAATGGGCTTACAGCGATATGATTGCCAAATTGGGTAAACCAGTAGACCGCTCAGAGTGGCACATGACACCACAAACTGTGAATGCATACTACAACCCAGTAAATAACGAAATTGTGTTTCCAGCAGCTATTTTACAGCCGCCATTTTTTAACTTAGAAGCAGATGATGCAGTAAATTACGGTGCTATTGGCGCGGTAATTGGTCATGAGTTAGGCCATGGTTTTGACGACCAAGGTGCTAAATACGACGGCGACGGTAATTTACGTAACTGGTGGAGCGAGTCAGACCTTAAACAGTTTGAACAGCGAACCGCGGCTTTAGTTGCTCAGTATAATGAATACAAACCTTTTACTGATGCTGGCGTAAATGGTGAATTGACGTTAGGCGAAAATATTGGCGATTTAGGCGGCCTTACGGTTGCACATAAAGCGTATATGCTATCTTTAGGTAACTCTAAGGCTCCAGTGATTGATGGCTACACTGGCGATCAGCGCTTCTTTATGGGCTGGTCACAAATTTGGCGTCGTAAGTATCGTGATGAAGCGCTGCGTAACCGCTTAATGACCGACCCGCATTCGCCTAGTCATTACCGCGTAATTGGTATTTTATCGAATATGCCTGAGTTTTATAAAGCATTTGACGTTAAAGAAGGCGACAAAATGTATATTAAACCAGAGGACCGCGTAAAAATTTGGTAATTTAATTACCTAACTAGAAAGTACCTAACTAGAAAGTATCTAACTAAAAAGGCCAGCAAGTGTTAACTTGCTGGCCTTTTTGTAGCTGCCTAATAATGGCGGTTTATTGTTATTATTATTTTACTAAAAGAGTATAGCCAAATATTAAGCG
Source organism: Pseudoalteromonas sp. SR45-4 (assembly GCF_014163535.1). Classification (NCBI taxonomy): domain Bacteria; kingdom Pseudomonadati; phylum Pseudomonadota; class Gammaproteobacteria; order Alteromonadales; family Pseudoalteromonadaceae; genus Pseudoalteromonas; species Pseudoalteromonas sp. SR45-4. Next base: position 49,399 of record NZ_JACJDO010000013.1, on the reverse strand, counting down.
TTAAATATATTTCGCTTTTATAGCGCTAATAATATCGACGTTAGCTGCTGGAAACTCGTAGTTATCTAGCTCGTCAATACTTACCCAAGCATTATCTTGCCCTTCTGCGCCATGTGCTTCACCACTAAAGTTACTCACCACATGTACGTTCAGCTTTACCGTTTTATCATCGTAATCGTGTTTTATTGTTAGCAACTCACTGGAACTAAAAATAGTGATGCCAATCTCTTCTTGAAGTTCACGCTTAAGTGCTCTAAATACACTTTCACCGGCCTCAATTTTACCACCAGGAAACTCCCACAAACCTCCTTGATGTTGATCATTTGCCCGCTTGCAAATAAACAGAGCGTTATTTTTTTTAATTACGCCAACAGCCACATTTACAATTATACTAGTCATTTTATCTCCCTTAAACACCATAAAAAAAGCGACGCAAGCGCCGCTTTTTACGAAATTTATTACACTATTGGATTATTTTAATTTACCACAACATTGCTTAAATTTTTGACCTGAGCCACAAGGACAAGGATCGTTACGGCCTACTTTTGGCTCGCTACGTGCCATTACAGTTGCGCTTTGTGGTGCTTCTCCGCCTACATGCTCAACTTCTTCATGCTGATATTCGCGAGGAGCGTTTTCACTTTTACGGTGTTGCTCTTCTACTTTTTCAACATCCTCTTCGGCGCGTACTTGTACTTTGCTTAAAATACTTACTACATCTATTTTTAAGTTTTCTAGCATTTCAGCGAATAGCTCAAACGATTCACGCTTGTACTCTTGCTTTGGATTTTTTTGCGCATAACCACGTAAATGAATACCTTGGCGTAAATGATCCATTGCTGCCAGGTGATCTTTCCAATGCTGATCTAGGCTTTGTAACATAATCGCTTTTTCGAATTGACGTAGTACTGAATCGCCTACCATCTCTTCTTTTTGCTTATATGCTTGCCCAACCGACTCTTCAATGCGCTCACGAAGTTTTTCTTCATAGAGTTTATTGTCATCAGCTAGCCACTGAGTAATTGGCAATTCAATTAAGAAGTCTTGTTTTAAGCGCTCTTCAAGGCCAGGTACATCCCACATTTCAGCCAAGCTTTGCGGTGCAATGTACTGATCAATAATATTACTCAGCACATCACCACGAATAACCGTGATAGTTTCTGAAATATCGCCTTCTTCAAGTAGTTCGTTACGCTGTGAGTAAACCACACGGCGTTGATCGTTTGCTACGTCATCGTACTCAAGTAATTGCTTACGCACATCAAAGTTACGTGCTTCTACTTTACGCTGTGCATTTTCAATCGCACGGTTAACCCATGGATGTTCAATAGCTTCACCGCGTTGCATACCTAGTTTACGCATCATGTTAGTCATGCGCTCGCCAGCAAAAATACGCATTAACGCATCGTCCATCGATAAGTAAAAACGGCTTGAACCGGCATCACCTTGACGACCAGAACGACCACGTAATTGGTTATCTATACGACGAGATTCATGGCGTTCAGTACCAATAATGTGTAAACCACCTGCATCAATTACTGCGTCATGGCGTATTTTCCATGCAGCTTTAATTTCAGCAATTTGTTCATCAGTTGGGTTTTCAAGCTTTTCAACTTCGCTGTGCCAGTTACCACCAAGTACAATATCGGTACCACGGCCAGCCATGTTAGTGGCAATCGTTACTGTGCCTGGTAGGCCAGCGTCTGATACGATATCAGCCTCTTGCGCATGAAATTTAGCATTAAGTACGTTGTGCTTAATTTTTTCTTTGCGTAAAAATTGCGATAAATACTCAGAGCTTTCAATTGAAATAGTACCTACAAGTACAGGTTGTCCGCGTTCTTGGCAGTCTTTAATATCAACTAAAATAGCTTCGTATTTTTCTTCTTGCGTTAGGTACACTAAGTCGGCGCGATCATCACGAACCATCGGCTTATTAGTTGGCATAACAACAGTGTCTAGGCCGTAAATAGACTGGAACTCAAATGCTTCCGTATCGGCTGTACCTGTCATGCCCGCAAGTGTTTCGTATAAGCGGAAATAGTTTTGAAAGGTAATAGATGCAAGCGTTTGGTTTTCGTTTTGAATATTTACGCCTTCTTTAGCTTCAACAGCTTGGTGTAAACCTTCTGACCAACGACGACCTTCCATTGAACGACCAGTGTGCTCATCAATAATGATAACTTCGTTTTCTTTTACAACGTAATCAACATCTCTTTGATAAAGCTTATGAGCACGAAGCGCTGCATAAACATGGCTTAGTAGCGTAATGCTGGCTGCAGAATAAAGCGAATCGCCTTCTGCAATTAAGCCGCGCTCAGTAAGTAGCTCTTCAACTTTAATTTGGCCACGTTCAGTTAAATGAACTTGCTTAGACTTTTCATCAATAGTGAAATCGCCATCGCCTTCAATACCTTCTTCGTCTTCTTTTTCTTGTAGTTCAAGTAAAGGCACCATGGTATTAATTTCAGTGTATAGCTCTGAGCTGTCCTCAGCAGGGCCTGAAATAATAAGGGGCGTACGGGCTTCATCAATTAAGATAGAATCCACTTCATCGACAACAGCATAAAATAATGGACGTTGTACACGCTCATCTATGCTAAATGCCATGTTGTCACGCAGGTAGTCAAAACCAAACTCATTATTAGTACCGTACGTAATATCGGCAACATAAGCTTGTTTTTTCTGCTGTGGCATCATACCCGGTACGTTACAGCCTACTGTTAAACCTAAAAACTCAAATAACGGACGGTTAGTTTCCGCATCGCGTTTAGCTAGGTAGTCGTTCACGGTAATTACGTGTACGCCCTTACCAGTTAAACCATTTAAGTAAGCAGGTAATGTAGCTGTGAGAGTTTTACCTTCACCGGTACGCATTTCTGCAATACGGCCTTGGTGCAGTACCATGCCACCGAGTAGCTGTACGTCAAAGTGACGCATGCCATTTACACGTTTAGATGCTTCACGTACCACAGCAAATGCTTCAGGCAGTAAGTCGTCAAGGCTTTGTCCGTTATCGTAACGTTCTCTAAACTCTGCTGTTTTCGCTTTTAAGTCGTCATCAGAAAGCGCTTCTAATTGCGTTTCAAGTGCATTGATCAGTGCGACCGTCTTTCTTAGGTTTTTAATAGTGCGGTCATTGCGACTACCAAAAATCTTGGTAAATAAATTAGATATCATGATAAAACCGTTACAATGTATTTTTTTGCCAGCCGTACATCGGCTAACCCATTTTTAACAATTGATAATTAATGTATTCTTTAAAGTAACACCGAGGACACATTAATTAGCAATTTTGTATTAAACCGTTCAAAAAGCACTGTTTATTACGTGTGCTACTATACCAGACTCTGCTAAACAACAAACCATCTCACTAAAAAGATATGGATTAAAAACAGAAAAACTTAATCTAGTACATAAAATTGCTATATATTTTTATACGAGGTGAAAACTGCTAGCAAAGCTAGTGATATTAAGTAAGTTTCCACTTTGAAATATCAACAGTCACTCAAAGATATGGTGCTGAATAAATTAAAAACAAGGGGGGGAATAAGCGCTTAAAGTTTATCCTCAAGCGCTTAAATATAAGTAGCCGGCGTTTATAGTTTAAACTGGTTTACCGTTTTATTTAATGCCCCTGCAAGGTCACTTAAATCATGTGCTTCATTGGCAAGTGTGTGTGCATGCTCTGCGGTACTATTAACTAAACTATTAATAGCACTAAGGCTGGTATTAATATCTTCTGCTACTACCGTTTGTTGCTCGGTAGAGGTGGCAATTTGATGACTTTGATCTTGTACTTTAGTTACCGACAGGGCAATGCTTTGTAGTGAGCTAAGTACTTCTTTTGTTTGCAACACAGAGTCCTCGGTTTGTTTTTGCCCTTGTAGCATCATACTAGAGGCTTGCTGAGCAATTTGCTGTAAACGGGTAATCATATTGCGAATATCGTCGGTTGACTCTTGTGTACGACTCGCCAACGAGCGAACTTCATCGGCAACAACGGCAAAGCCGCGGCCATGTTCTCCGGCGCGGGCCGCTTCTATGGCTGCATTAAGCGCGAGTAAGTTGGTTTGATCGGCAATTGAGTTAATTACATCAACCAATGCGCCTATGTTATTACTTTCTTGCTCAAGCCCGGCAACCACCTTAGAGGCTTCGCCAATATGTTCAGCCAGCGCACTCATTACACTTTGTGCTTGGCTTGAGCGGCTTGCACCATCGGCAGTAATTGCTTGTACTTCTTCTGCCGCGGTATTTGTTTGCTGTGCGTTACGTGATATTTCTTGCACGGTAGTGGCCATTTCTGTCACTGCGGCACTAACACTATCTACTTGTTGTTTTTCTTGCTGAATTTCTGAATTCGTTTGTTGCGATACCGTTTTAAGCTGATCGGCAGCGGCACTTAATTGCTCAGCTTGTGCTGCGGTGTCTAGCATCATCGCTCGCAACTTATCAATAAAGGTATTCATATGATTAGCCAGTTGGCCTACTTCGTCTTGGCTATCAATATTAATTTTTTGGGTTAAATCACCCTCGCCAGAAGCAATGTCGCGCATAATATGCGTGAGTGTAGTGATTGGTTTTGAAATCATATGGGTGGCCCATAAAATCATTGCTAAAATAATCACTAAAATAATGATAACGGCGGTTGTAGTGGTTGTAACCGCAGCATTTACCGGGGCTTCAATCATACTGGTTGGAATTAATAAACCCACATACCAATCTAAATGAGGCTGCTCTAATTGTAGGCGGTTATAAACCACATAAAATTGCTCGCCTTTAAGCATAACAGTTTGGCTACCCGCGAGGTTATTTTGCATTGCACTGTTAAGTGTTTTAAACCCTGAGGTATTATTAAATTGTTGTTCAAGCGCATCGAGTCCGTCTTTACCGTTAGGGCCTTCGTCGGTGACAGAGAGTTTATGCCCAGATGCTTTTGAAAAGTGCACAACTTTTTGTTGATCATCTAATAAAAAGCCATAGCCTTGGCCGTTAAAGCGAATGTTTTCGACCATGTCGTTAATTTTATTAAGTTGTAAGTCAACGCCGCCCACACCAATTAATTTGCCTTGTGGGTTATAAACAGGTTGTTGTACAACTGCTGAGGCATCGCCGGTGGTTAAGTCTACCGAAATAGGGCCTACGTAAAGCTTATTAATTTGCATTGCTTCTTGCCACCAACCTCGTTTGTACGCGTAGTAAGGTTCGCCATTATAATATGCAGTACGTTCGTTTTCTTTAAAGTACTCGCCGGTAGTGGCTGAGGCAAAAAAAGCAGATAAAATATTTTCATCATTTGCACTTATGCGTACAAAGTCTTGATTTATAGCCAAGTAGCCGTTGGCATTTTCTAGGGCTTGATCGCGCTTATCCCACGCGGTAAAAAAATTCACCAAATGCGGATTATTAATAAAGGTGGCAACTACTTTACCGTATGTAGCAAAGTAACTTTGCATTGATAATTGCTCGCTTTGTAAGTAGCTTTGAGCCTCACGCTCTATATTAACTCTGGATAGTTTGGCAATATGGTTAACAAAAAAAGTAGAGGCGATGAGCAGTAAAATAGTAATTGTTCCGCCAATCAATAATAATATTTTTTTTCTTAATGATAAGTTATTTAGCATAAGTGCACATGTTGTTATTGTTTTTGTAACAGATATCTAAGCATATTTAATTTTAGAACTCTATGAAATGAGTTAAGAATTATACATTTAAATAAACGGGGTCATATAAATTGAATCATCAGAGTAACAACTTAGTGGTACTAGGCGCGGGCTGGCTAGGCAGTGCTTTATGCGTTAATGCGCAGCAAGCAGGTTGGCAAGTGCAGGGTACACACCGCTCAGCAGTGCATGAGCATGATTTTGAACGTCAGTTTTTGCTAGAAAATGGCCAGTTAACGCATCAAATTGATTTACAAAATGCCTACTGGGTGTGCGCTATTCCTCCACGTAGTCGCCATAGTGAAAACAATTATGCGCAAACATTAACGGCATCACTTACACTGGCAAAAAAACTGAATGCTAAGGGTTTTTTACTTTGCTCATCAACGGGAGTGTACGACCAAGAACCAGGAGTATATAGCGAAAGCAGCGATATTTCGTGTACAAACGAGCGACAAATAAAGCTATATGAAGCTGAAGAGCAAGTACTAGAGCAAAACGGTAAAGTGCTGCGCTTAGCCGGTTTAGTTGGACCCAACAGAGAGCCGGGGCGTTTTATTGCAGGTAAAGAGCTAAATACCTCTGCCGAGCAAGTCGTTAATATGGTGCATCAGCAAGATGTGATTAACGCTATTTTTGCGGTGCTTGAGCATTGGCATCAAGGGCAGAGTATTTATAATGTGGTTAATCCGTCGCATCCTTGTAAGCGCGATTACTATGCGCAAAAGTGCCAACAACATGGCGGCGAAATGCCACGCTTTACGGGAACAGATACGGCTGAGCGCAAAGTGCTTGGCTCAGCCATTGAGGCGTTAGGGTTTAGTTACCAATACGCAATTTAATAAGATACTAAGCAGTCACCCTCAATAAAGTTGCATAACTTGCCTGCGTTTAATAACGCATTTGCAGCTTCAATATCGGGGGCAAAGTAACGGTCTTTATCGTAGTAGCTTACATGCTCGCGCAGTAAGCTTTTAGCACGCTCTACTTTAGCAGCAGCTGTAAGCGGCTTTCTAAACTCTAACCCCTGCGCGGCCGCTAACCATTCAACAGCAAGTACGCCTTGGGTGTTATCGGCCATTTCCTTCAAGCGCCTTGCCGCAAAAGTGGCCATAGACACATGATCTTCTTGATTCGCCGAGGTTGGCAAACTATCTACAGAAGCTGGGTGGGCAAGTGATTTGTTTTCAGATGCCAGGGCTGCGGCAGTTACTTGGGCGATCATAAAGCCTGAGTTTACGCCGCCATTTTCAACTAAAAAAGGCGGCAATTTAGATAGGCTAGAGTCAATTAGTAAAGCAATTCGGCGCTCGGCAAGTGCGCCAATTTCAGCAATGGCAATTGCTAAGTTATCGGCGGCCATTGCCACCGGCTCTGCATGAAAATTACCGCCAGAAATAATATCACCCACATCAGCAAATACCAGCGGGTTGTCGGTTACGCCGTTAGACTCACATAATAAAACTTCTGCCGCCTGGCGAATTTGGGTTAAGCAAGCACCAAGCACTTGTGGCTGACAGCGTAAAGAGTAGGGGTCTTGTACTTTTTCGCAATTTACGTGTGATTCACTAATTTGTGATTGTGGACCTAACAAGGCTCTAAATATAGCTGCAGTATCTATTTGCCCTTGTTGGCCTCGAATTTCATGAATACGCGCATCAAATGGTGCTCGGCTGCCCATGGCCGCTTCAATACTCATAGCGCCAATTACGCAGCTTTGTGCGTATAAATCTTCTGCTCTAAATAGCCCTTGTAATGCAAAAGCAGTCGAGGCTTGGGTGCCGTTTAAAAGGGCTAAGCCTTCTTTAGCGGCTAAGGTAAGTGGTTTTAGCCCCGCAATTTTAAGCCCTTGCTCGGCACTGATTATTTGCCCTTGGTGGCGCATGTGGCCTTCGGCTAGTAACGGCAAGCACATATGAGCAAGCGGTGCTAAATCGCCCGATGCACCCACCGAGCCTTTTTTAGGCACGCAAGGGTATACTTGGCTATTAAGCAACTGGATAAAAAATTCAATGACCTGCAAACGAATACCAGAATAACCACGCGACAGTGAATTAATTTTTAAGATGATCATTAAGCGTACGGTACTGTCATCCATATACTCGCCAATACCTGCCGCATGCGAAAGTACAATAGAGCGTTGTAATAGCTCTAGTTCGTTATCGGCAATTTTGGTGTTAGCTAATAAGCCAAAACCGGTATTAATACCATATACAGTGCGGTGCTCGTTAATTACGTTTTGCACTGTTTGTGCGCTGGCAGCTATTTGCGACTCGGCATGCTTTATAAGGCTCAATTTTACCGGTGAATTATTAATTTTTCTTAGTGTGTTTAAATCAAGCGAGCCGGGGGTGAGAGTTAGTTCAAGCATGATCATTCCTCGTTTAACATTGGTAAGTCTAGGTTTTGCTCTTTTGCACAATTTTTTGCTATATCGTAGCCTGCATCCGCGTGGCGCATAACTCCAGTTGCAGGGTCGTTCCACAGTACGCGGGCAATACGCTGTTTTGCTTCGTCGCTGCCATCAGCCACAATAACTACGCCTGCATGTTGGCTAAAGCCCATACCTACGCCACCGCCATGGTGTAGCGATACCCAAGTTGCACCACTGGCTGTGTTAAGAAGTGCATTGAGTAATGGCCAATCAGATACCGCATCAGAGCCATCTAGCATAGCTTCGGTTTCGCGGTTAGGGCTAGCAACCGAGCCAGAGTCGAGGTGGTCGCGACCAATAACAACCGGGGCTTTAAGCTCGCCATTTTTAACCATGTTGTTAAAAGCGAGCGCAAGACGGGCTCTGTCTTTTAATCCTACCCAGCAAATGCGCGCCGGTAAGCCTTGAAACTGAATACGTTCACGCGCCATATCAAGCCAGTTATGTAAGTGTGCGTCATCGGGGATTAACTCTTTAACTTTGGCATCGGTTTTATAAATATCTTCGGGGTCGCCCGACAGTGCCACCCATCTAAATGGGCCAATGCCTTCGCAAAATAAAGGACGAATATACGCAGGGACAAACCCCGGAAAATCAAATGCGTTACTTACTCCTTCATCAAATGCCATTTGCCGAATATTGTTGCCATAATCAGTGGTAGCAGCGCCCGCTTGTTGCAGCGCGAGCATAGCTCTTACTTGCACCGCCATTGATTGCTTAGCTGCTGTTACAACCGCTTTTGGGTCTTGTTCGCGCATTTTAGCTGCATGTTCCATGCTCCAGCCTTGCGGTGAATAGCCATTTAGCGGATCGTGTGCTGAGGTTTGATCGGTGACCACATCGGGAGTAACGCCACTTTTAACTAAAGTGCTAAACACATCGGCAGCATTACCAAGTAACCCGACCGAAAGGGCGTCACCTTTTACGCACGCATTAGTTATAAGTTGTAGCGCGTGTTCAAGGTTGTTGGCTTTAATATCTACGTAACCGGTTTTTATTCTAAAATCGATACGGGTTTCATCGCATTCCACCACTAATGCACAAAAGCCTGCCATAGTTGCAGCAAGAGGTTGTGCGCCGCCCATGCCACCAAGCCCGCCAGTTAATACCCATTTACCTTTAGCACTGCCAGCAAAATGTTGTTTAGCCATGGCCACAAAAGTTTCGTAAGTGCCTTGCACTATGCCTTGTGAGCCAATGTAAATCCAAGATCCCGCGGTCATTTGCCCGTACATCATCAAGCCCTTTTTATCGAGCTCGTTAAAGTGCTCCCAATTAGCCCAGTGCGGTACTAAGTTAGAATTAGCTATGAGTACTCGCGGCGCATTACTGTGGGTTTTAAATACCCCTACAGGTTTACCCGATTGTACGAGTAGCGTTTCGTCATCTTCGAGTCTATCGAGAGTTGCTATAATTTTGTCGTAACTGGGCCAGTCACGTGCAGCGCGACCAATGCCGCCATAAACAACTAATGCATGGGGATGCTCTGCAACGTCAGGGTCTAAGTTATTCATTAACATGCGTTTAGCGGCTTCGGTTTGCCAACTTTTAGCGCTAATTTTATCGCCGTGGGGGGCGCGTATTGTGCGGTTGTTGTCGAGTCGATTGTTCATATTTACTCCTGTTGTAGTTTTTAATTATTATTTTTAAAAGTTAAGTGACCACCTAAACGATACTTACTCCCTGGTGAAACAAGTCGGGCATAACTCACAATGCCGTTGCTTGACCAAGTACGGCGAATGAGTTGCAGGCAAGGTTCATGACTCGATAAGTTAAGCCACTGGCACATTTGTTTATTGGGCATAATGGCTTCCACCGTATGCGTTGCTTGGGTAAGCGGGGCTACATTCGATAAGTACTCATGTGGAGTAAGTAGCGTAAAATTTTGTTGTAAGTACTGCGTGGCAAAAGTGGGATTTACAAAGCGCTCCTCTATTTGCAGTGGTTTAGTATTTTCGTTATGCAGCAATACACTGCGATACACAGTGCTGTTAACTTTAATACCCAGTGCAATGGCAATACTAGTGATTGCGGGTAGCGACTCAAGGGCCAATACCGTACAGCTATAATTACCATTGCGTTCTTTTACTTCATCGGCAATATTTTTAATTTCAAGCAATGACGACTGCGATTTAAAGCTAGCAACAAAGGTGCCTAACCCTTGGCTGCGAGTTAAAATTCCCGCCTCGGTTAGCTCGCTTAATGCGCGTCGAGCGGTCATACGGCTTACAGAAAATTGATTGCTTAGCTCGTTTTCAGAAGGCACACGCTGGTTTTCTTGCCATGTAGCACTGCTAATTTTATCAACTATAAACTGTTTTATTTGTGCAAATTTAGGCGTTGTCATGGTGTATTTAATTGTATTAAAAATAAACTATAAGATTAAGATGGCATAATTGCCTTGTATATACAAGACGGGTTGTTAGACTATATTTTAGTCATTATAAAAAACACAAGGGCGCGCAATATGCAAAGTGCAACACCAGGTTATGAATTAGAAGATATTGATTTACTGCTTACCGATGCCAACATTGCCACTATGGATACTGCTGTAGAGGCGCCTTATGGCGCGATAGAAAATGCAGCCTTAGCAATCAAAAATGGAAAAATTATGTGGCTAGGTGAGCAAAAAAACTTACCTAGTTTTGATGTGTTTGCAACGCCGACCTTGAGTATAAAAGGGCAATGGTTAACCCCAGGGTTAATAGATTGCCACACGCATTTAGTGTTTGCAGGCTCTAGAGCAGAGGAGTTTGAGCAGCGCTTACAAGGGGTGAGTTATGAGCAAATTGCTGCCCAAGGTGGCGGTATAACTAGTACAGTTAAAGCCACCCGCGCTGCCGATCATGAGCAGTTATTTGTAGCCGCCAAAGATAGGTTAAATACGTTACTGGCAGAGGGCGTGACAACTGTTGAAATAAAGTCGGGTTATGGACTCGATACTGCCAACGAAGTAAAAATATTAGAAGTGGCGCGCTTACTTGATGAGCATCACCCTATTAATATTAAAACCACCTTTTTAGGGGCGCATGCGCTACCACCAGAGTACAAAGGGCGTAGCGATGACTATATTGATTTAGTATGTAACGATATGCTTGATCAGGTAGTGGCTAATAACCTTGCTGATGCGGTTGATGTTTTTTGTGAGAATGTAGGCTTTAGCTATACCCAAACTAAGCGGGTGTTCGAGGCGGCAAAAAAACATAACTTGCCAGTAAAATGCCATGCCGAGCAGCTCTCTAATCAACACGGTGCTGAGCTGGTGGCGCAATTTAACGGGCTATCGGCTGATCATATTGAATACCTAGATGAAGATGGCGTAAAAGCGATGGCACAGGCCGGCACAGTAGCAGTATTGTTGCCTGGCGCATTTTACTTTTTAAGAGAAACACAACTTCCGCCAATAGCTTTGCTTAATCAATATAAAGTGCCTATAGCGATTGCTAGCGACTTTAATCCGGGCACCTCACCGCTGTGTTCGCTACAATTAATGATGAATATGGCATGCACATTATTTAGATTAACACCCGAGCAGTCACTTGCTGGAGTAACTCGTAATGCTGCTAAAGCTTTAGGATTAACAGACCGCGGAGTTTTAAAAGTAGGTGCGAGGGCCGACATTGCACATTGGCAAATAAGCCATCCAGCACAATTAAGTTACCAGTTTGGGGTAAATAAACTGTTAAACTTATGGATTATGGGTAAACTTATTTAGTCACACCTTTACCCCAGACCGATAAGTAGGCCTTAATATTTATGCTTTTATTTAATTTTTTAGCCAGTACCAGTAGTGCTAATTTGAGCTTGATTAGCGACAGTGGCTTGCCGGTTTTTTTTAGTGGCGCCTTACTTATGGCGATGATCGCTACCTTGCTGAGCGTAAAAAATACAGCATCTAGATTAAGCTACTTATGCACAGGGTTAATAGGGTTGGCTATTTTAAGCAGTGGTGCTGCATGGCTTAGCGCTTTACTCGCATTAGGTTTTGGCTTTAATTTGTGGCATGCAATTGTACATAAAAACAAGCTGTTAATTATATTAAGTGCACTTGCTGCGGTGTTGTTTATAGCATTACTTATAGCCATTGCAGCGTTTGGCATTGCACTGTTTTGGATTGTTAGTGCGGTGTTGTTATTATCATTAACTGGGTTTATTACTAATAATGAGACACTTAATCAAGCGCCCTTGAAGCAGCAGCAAGCAGCACCTGAACATTACATCGAAAGCTCTCCGCTGGCCTCTTTTGCCGATAAACAAAAATTACGTCAAGGTTATAATACGTGGCGTAATAAAGCACCGTCACTAGGGGCGTTGGTAATTCTTCGTTTAGAAGGTTTTGAGCAAGTTAATCAGCATATTGGGCGTGATTTTGGTGATTTACTGCTTGCTCAGTCGGCGAATAGAATAAAAGAATTACTCAATAATGATGGCATTGTATCGTTAGAGGACGATGAAAAACTAGCCCATTTAGGAGGGCTTAATTTTGCCTTTATTTGTAACTTAGCCAGCCATAAACACTTGCATGAAAAAATAATTACCGAAATATTTGGCGCTACACTTAAACCTTTTAATGTGGCTAACTGCACTATAGAAGTGACCGCAAGAGCAAGCTATGTGCATTGTAATGAGCAAGATGAAGACTTTGATAATTTAATTAAGTCGGCTTATTTAGCACTTGATAGCCAGCCAAAACAACAGGTGGTTGCTTATCATCAACAAATGATGATCGAGCAGTTAGAGCAGCAAGCACGATTAAAAGAGCTTGCAGAAATTGATTTCACCAATGAGTTCGAGCTGTATTTTCAGCCGGTTATTGTAAATGATAATGGCCAAATTGAATTTTTAGAACTATTACTGCGTTGGCAGCATCCTAAGCAAGGCATACTTTCAGCGAGTCGTTTTATTGATGATATTAGAATTGCAGGGCTTGCTTACCCACTGGCTATATTTGTTATAGAGCGCGCTGCTGAACTTGCAATGGCATTGCGTATGGAGGGCTTTGCAGTGCCATTGAGCATTAATGTATTTGGCCCTGAAATGCTCAATGAAGAGTTTGTAGAATTTGTAACGAGTGCTATGAAAGAGCATAACTTAAGGCCTGGCGATTTAATTGTTGAGTGCCCGCTACATATTTTTACTAACCTAGATGACAAAGGGCGAGCCATGATTGCGCGGCTTAATAATATAGGCTTAAAAGTGTGTGTTGATGGTTTGGGCGATAACCCCGTTTCGCTCTCTAAGTTACCTAGTTTAGCGGTAGAATACATTAAAGTCGCGCCAGCATTAACTGCTGATTTTAGTAATCAAAACAATATTCGCAGCCTAGTTGTTGGTATGGTACAAATGCATAATCAACAAAGTACTAAGGTTATTTTTGAAGGGGTTGAAACCCTAGATCAGCTTAAATTTGTAAAAAGCCTAAAAGGCTATGCTGCACAAGGCTATTATTTTGGCCACCCATTAAGCAGTGTTGGTTTAATGAGCTGGTTAAAGCAGTGGCAATTAGCGCAGCAGCAAAGTAATTAAGCACACTCTTTGGCTTGCAGGTAACTATTCACTAGTGCGCTAATAACTTGTCCGCAATGCACTTTACCGGCTTTAATCCCGCTGGGATGTTGAATGGGAGCTGCTTCGCATAAGTGTAAGTAGTGAGAGTGGCGGTTGCTTGCAGCTAAATGCACAAAGTGCTCAGCGTCACTTACGCTAAAACCACTACAGGTATAAGCACTTACAGGCATAAATGCAATGCTATCTAAATCAACCTCAACACCTAGAGGCGCTGCATCAAAACTCTTCAGCGCATTGCTCACTGCTTGAGTTAGATTAATTTCACGTTTAACGGCGATTGACTGATAGCTATTAAAAGTAAAATTAGCAGCGGCTAACGCATCTATAATAGCTTGATTGTTTTTTAGCTCGTGCAAGCCAATAACATGGTAACTTTTTAAACACTGCGCGCTGTACGCATAGCTAAAGCCATTACCACTGTGGCGGCCTTCGCATTCTCGAAAGTCGGCGTGGGGATCAAAATTTATAGCGTTAATAGCGGTGTTTTTATACTTAGCTAACGCTTTTATAATACCTAAGCAATTATTATGGCCACCACCAATAACAATGGGTTCAAGCCCCGCTTTAAATATTAAACTTAATATAGCTTCTACGCGTTGATCAAGTTGCTCACATAACTCACGCAACTGTGTTAAATGGGCAGGTTTTTGGTTGTCGAGTAGAGCGCTTTGCGCCATTAAATCAGCTGTGTGCACTTCGCCAAGTAACAGTACTTTTTGCGTGGCAATAAATTGATTATAAGGCTGGTTTAAAAAACGTTGTAAAAAAGCCGGCCATGCTTGCTCTGCACCCCCGGCTCCTAAGTTTGCTTTTGGGCCAATATCTTCACAAATACCCAGTAACACGTAGCGCATGCCAAATTGTGCGGCATCGCTAAGCGCTTGTTGTATATTTACGTCGGTATCGAGTAATGACATTGACTGCCATACTTTGGTTTCGTTAGCGCGACTAGTGCAAAACGACTTAACCGCGCTTTCATCGTAAACGTTTAAATAGTGCGCCACGTTATATTTCTACGATTTCCAGTTCTAGCTCTTCTGCAGATAATACAATGCCGGTGCTGTCGGCATAAATAAAGTCATCATCAAAAAACGATACGCCAGCAAAGTTAACCCCAATGCCGTCTTCGCCTGCGCCTTGGCTATCTGCTGCAACCGGAATAGAGGCAATAGCTTGAATGCCTAAATCAAGCTCTTCAATTTCGTCTACGTGGCGTACAGCCCCGTAAACAATAATACCTTGCCAGTTGTTTTCAAGTGCAAGTTCGGCCAGTTCAATATCGATAAGCGCACGACGAGTAGAGCCACCACCGTCAATAAGTAGCACTAGGTCTGTACCATCTTGAGAAAGTAATTCACGGATAAGTTCATTATTTTCAAAACATTTAACCGTTTTAATGCGGCCACCAAAGCTGTGTCGGCCACCAAAGTTGATGAACATAGGTTCAAGCACGTCAACCACATCGGCAAAGTGGTCACATAAGTCAGAAGTGCTGTAATCCATTATTTTATCCTCAAAAGATACATTAGTTTATGCTTCAGTATACCCTCCTTATATGCAATAACAACGACTTAATCGCAGTAAATTTAGGCAAAATAGGCGGCTAATAAATAATTTGTAATCATTGGCCTATACAATGTATAGGCCTTAAGTTATTGCTGGCATATAATCCGCAACTAAATAATTGCGCGGTTAATTAAGCTAAATAACGTCACTTTAAAAAGTGCTCAGCAGTGCAGGTGTTTTAGTGTTTTTCGGTATTTCTTTCTTTGTTAAAAGCTTAAGTTATTTAAGTGTAAGTAACAGAGTTGCTCATTAAATTTTTAAAGGTGTAACAATGATTGTTTTGCAAAACTTGACCATTAAGCGGCGTTTACAGCTAAATGCTTTAACTGTTGCTTTGGCCATGCTGGCTTTTTTATATGTAATTATCACAGGTTCACAAACCACGTTAAAGTTAACTAACATCACGCAACAGGCCGAGCAGTTAAACATTCATCAGTTGCAGTTAAGTGCACATGAAAAAACCTTTTTGTTTTATAAACAGCCACAAGCACTCTCATTATTTGAACAAGAATACGCACAATTAAATAAACAAATAATTCAATTACAATCGCAAATGCAAGATTCAGAGATTGATACACAGCAGATAACCCTCTATATGCGTTTAATAAAAAGCTTTTATAGTGATTTTAATGAGGTTGTGCGACTGCAAAAAAGTATTGGCTTACATCAAGACGATGGGCTTTATGGGCAACTGCGAAGTGCTGTACATGAAGTAGAAAGTTTGCTCAATCAACAAGATGAATACCAGCTATTGACCCTAATGCTACAGCTAAGACGTGCCGAAAAAGACTTTATGTTACGTTTGGATGAAAAATATTTAGCAAGTTTTCAAGATCATGTTGATACGTTACAGCAAAAAATAACGAGCTCATCACTAAGTCAAAACATTAAAAGTAATTTAAAAAACCTACTGTCTAATTATCAAAGTGCTTTTCAAACATTGGTAAAAACGCAGCTTGAATTAGGTGTTGATCTAGACTCTGGCGCACTTGGGCGCATGCAACAAAGTGTAGAGCAAAGTGATCAGTTGGTAATGCAGCTAGTAGCAGATACTAAATTGCAAGTTGAAGCCAGTATAGCTAAAGCACAGTCGGTCGCTATTATGGTGTTTATTATATCGGGTATTATAGTTTTAACCCTGGTTTACTTAACCAGTCGCTCTATCATTGTACCTGTAGAGCGTATTTACCAATCTATAAACAAGATTCGACGCAATAATGATTTAACAGTAACCATTGAGCAAATTGGCAATGACGAAATTACGATTATGTCGAAAGATTTTAATAGTTTAATTGGTGACTTTAATAACCTTATAAATGAGGTGAGTGGGGCTTTAAATGCGTTAAATATCGCGACTGAAAATTTATCAGAAAGTACCGCCGCAACCAGCTCGGGTATGCAAGATCAATTACATGAAGCCGATATGGTGGCCACTGCGGCGACCGAAATGCAGGCGACCATTCAAGATATTTCACATAATACCGAAGCTGCTGCTAAAAAAGCAGAATCAACTAATTTAAGTGCGCAACAAGGTCGTAGTGAGGTTGAGTCAACCGTCGCGCATATTAGAGGGTTGTCTGACTCTTTAGAGCATGCGTCAAGTGTCGTTTCTTTATTAGAAAAAGACGGTGAAACAATAGGCTCTGTGCTTGATGTTATTCGTGCGATTGCCGATCAAACTAACTTGTTAGCGTTAAACGCTGCTATTGAAGCCGCTAGAGCGGGTGAGCAAGGCAGAGGGTTTGCTGTGGTTGCAGATGAAGTGCGCTCATTGGCTCAACGAACACAAGAATCTACAAGTGAAATAGAAGGTATAATAAATACTCTACAACAGCGCACTCAAGAAGTGGTGAGTATTATGCATCAGTGCCGCTCACAAGGTGATGAAAGTGCATCGCAAGCAAATAGAGCTGGTGAGTTACTCGGAGCAATAACCGAAGATGTGCAAACGATTATGGAAATGAGCACCCAAATTGCTGTGGCAATTGATCAACAAAGCCAAGTAGCATCTGAAGTAAATAAAAATGTGGTGAGTATTCGTGATATTGCCAGAAACACCTCAGGGCACGCTGCTAACAATGCGCAAACAAGCGAAGAAGTATCAGCGCAAGCACGAGTGCTTTTTGCTGCAATTGACAAATTTAAGGTTTAAAACTTAGCAATAAAGTACCCGTATAGTTTAAGGAATAAACTTTATGGGTACGCTGTCTTTAGAGTTATTGTGTTCACTAACCCGCTTTAAATACTCATCCCATAGAGTTGCTTGCTGCGCCTGTAGTTTTGCAAAATATTGCCAGCTAAATAACCCGCTATTGTGGCCATCGTCAAAATCTAAACGCAGTGCGTAATGACCAACATGAGCAATGTTTTTAATACCAACGGATTGTTTATTGAATACTAATTTCATTGGCCCTGAGCCATGTCCTTGCACTTCTGCAGAAGGAGAGTGCACACGTAAAAATTCACAACTAAATACGGCTTGGCTGTCATCATCAAAGTAAACATCTAAATTTTTGCTAACGCTGTGGTAATGTACTTTTGTTACGTGTTTCATTTTTATCTCATTAAAAAGCCCCCAGTGCGGAGGCTTTTAGTATAACTGTTTATGCAGCTAATTTTAATTAAAGAATGTAGCGGCTTAAATCTTCATCTTCAACCAGCGCACCTAAGTGTTTTTCAACATAAGCGGCGTCAACTACCAGTGATGTTCCGGCTTGCTCTGAAGCGTCATATGAAATTTCTTCCATTAGTTTTTCCATTACCGTATGTAAGCGACGAGCACCGATGTTTTCGGTTTTTTCGTTAACTTGCCAAGCGGCTTTAGCAATGCGCTCAATTGCATCATCACTAAATTCAATAGTAACTTGCTCAGTTTTAAGCAGTTCACGCTGCTGCTCGGTAAGCGATGCATGCGGCTCTGTTAAAATACGTTTAAAGTCATCAGCAGTAAGTGCTTCAAGCTCTACACGAATAGGAAGGCGACCTTGTAGCTCAGGGATCATGTCTGATGGCTTAGCCATTTGAAATGCGCCCGAAGCAATAAATAGCATATGGTCAGTTTTAACCATGCCGTGCTTAGTGCTAACCGTACAACCTTCAATTAATGGTAGTAAGTCGCGCTGTACGCCTTCACGACTAACGTCTGGACCTGATGAGTCACCGCGTTTACAAATTTTGTCTATTTCATCAATAAATACAATACCATTTTGTTCAACTGCAAAAATAGCCTGCTCTTTTAGTTCTTCAGGATTAACTAGCTTAGCGGCTTCTTCTTCACTTAATAATTTAAAGGCTTCTTTAATTTTTAACTTACGCTTAGTGCGCTTATCGCCACCCATGTTTTGAAACATGCTTTGCAACTGGTTGGTCATATCTTCCATACCAGGGGGGGCCATAATTTCTACGTTTGGTTGTGCTTGAGCTAAATCAATTTCGATTTCTTTGTCATCTAATTGGCCTTCACGTAGCTTTTTACGAAACGTTTGACGAGTTGAAGAGCTGTCATCGCGTTGGCTTTCGCCATATTGATCTTTAGCTGGTGGTAAAAGCGCATCTAAAATACGCTCTTCGGCTGCTTCTTCAGCGCGATGCTTAAACTTTTTAGTTTGTTGCTCACGCGTCATTTTAATCGCAACATCGACTAAATCGCGGATGATGGTTTCAACTTCCTTACCAACATAGCCAATTTCGGTGAATTTAGTTGCTTCTACTTTAATAAATGGCGCGTTAGCAAGCTTAGCTAAACGGCGCGCAATTTCGGTTTTACCAACACCCGTTGGGCCAATCATTAAAATATTTTTAGGTGTTACTTCATTACGTAAATCATCACTTAGCTGCATCCGGCGCCAGCGGTTACGCAGTGCAATAGCAACGGCTTTTTTAGCTTTTGCTTGACCAATAATGTGCTGATCTAGCTCGTGAACAATTTCTCTTGGGGTCATAGCAGACATAGCGGTTCCTGTTACAATTCTTCGATAGTTTGAAAGTCGTTAGTGAATACGCAGATATTGCCTGCAATGGTTAGGCTTTTTTCTACTATTTCGCGAGCACTTAAATCGGTGTTTTCCAGTAAGGCAGTTGCTGCCGATTGGGCAAAGTTACCGCCACTGCCAATGGCAATTAAGTCATTTTCTGGCTGTACTACATCACCATTACCGGTAATGATTAAAGAGGCTGTTTCGTCGGCTACAGCAAGCAGTGCTTCGAGCTTGCGCAAAGCGCGATCGCTGCGCCAGTCTTTGGCCATTTCAACCGCGGCTTTAGTGAGGTTACCTTGGTGCATTTCTAGTTTGCTTTCAAAGCGTTCGAAAAGGGTGAAGGCATCAGCAGTACCGCCGGCAAAGCCAGCAATTACTTTGCCATTATAGAGGCGTCGAACTTTACGGGCATTGCCCTTCATTACTGTGTTACCAAGCGAAACTTGGCCGTCGCCGCCAATTACAACATTGTTGCCGCGGCGTACACTTACGATAGTAGTCATATTATTCCTCATCATCGAGCTGCAGGGGCAACTCGTAAAAAACGATTATGAAGAGGTTATATGGGTGAATGGTTTATTTTCAAGTCCAGCCCCAAATTCCGCAGCCGACTATTTTTACACGTTTAAGTTTATTTTTATCGCTCTCAGCTTGGCGCTTGGTTTTATAGGGGCCTAAGCGTACTTTATACCAAATGCCACTGCTGCCTGTGGTCTCTTTTATTTCAGAAATAAGCCCTGCAAAGGCTATTTTAGCTTTTAGCGATTCAGCCTGCGGGTAGGTTCTAAACGAACCGCATTGCATAACGTAAGGGCCTTTTTGTTCAAGTTCTTTTACTTCAACCTGAATTTCGTGGTTTCTAATTTCTTTAATAAACGCAGGCGTACGTGGTACAACAACTTCTACAGGAGTTGTAGGTACAGGGTTAGCTTGTTTTTCAACTAGCTCAGGATCGGCGTTATTTTTAATAAACCATAAGCCATAAGCAAAACCTGCCACCAATAAAGTAACAATTAAAACTAACAGTATTGGAAAGGGTTTTTTAGCGGGCGCTGATTTCGCTTTTTTGCGGTTTGCTGGTTTTTTGTTAATGTAATCGTGCTGTGCCATAGCTTTATTTTGGCCTTAACCTAAATCATGTCTATAGGGTCTACGTCTAGGCTCCAGCGTACTTTTTGTGCAAGTTTGCTAGTGCTTAGATAATCAACCATTTGCGCAAGATATTGGTGCAATACGCGGCGATCTTGCGCTTGAATGTGTAATTGAAAACGATACATACCTGCTACTTTTTCAAGAGGAGCAGGTATTGGACCGAGCAATTGTATACCAGTTACCCCGCTTACTGGAACCAAATCTGTCAAAAAATCGACGACTTGTTTTATATTGTGTCCTTGGGCGCGAACAATGGCCATATTTGTGATTGGTGGTAGGTCTGCATCTTCACGTTCACGCAGTGCAAAGCGAGCAAAATCCTGATAACCATTATTAACCAAATCTTGTAATAGTGGGTGCTCAGGAAAATGTGTTTGCAATAACACTTGGCCTGCCTCACCTGAGCGCCCAGCACGCCCGGCCACTTGCGTAACAAGTTGGGCTAAATGCTCAGTTGCTCTAAAATCACAGGAGTATAAGCCGCTGTCTACGTCTAAAATAACCACTAAACTTACATCGGCAAAGTGATGCCCTTTAGCCAACATTTGCGTGCCCACTAGAATGCGCGCGCCGCCTAGGTTTATTTCATCCAGTGCTTTTTCAAGGCTGCCTTTACGACGAGTAGAGTCGCGGTCGATACGTGTAACAGGGGTTTGTGGAAATTCACTCGATAAAAACTCTTCTATTTGCTCAGTGCCTTTACCATTAGGAAAAATTTGCGTGCTACCGCAGTCGGGGCATTGGTGTGGAACATGATATTGATCGCCACAGTGATGGCAAATCATTTGCCCAATAGCTTTATGAAAAGTGGCACTGGTGCTGCAACGCTTGCATTCGCTTAACCAGCCACATTCATGGCAAATTAACGTGGGCGAAAATCCACGACGATTTAAAAACACCATCACTTGTTTGCCACGTTTTAAATGTTGGCGCATGGTAGCAAGGCTGGCATGGGCAATGCCTGCTTGGTCGGGCTGACCTTTCATATCGAGTAATTTAAATTGGTTATCGGTAGCGGTTTGCGCGCGCTCAGTAAGGCTCAGTAGTTGGTATTTATTATTAATTGCTTTGTGCAGGGTTTCGAGTGCCGGTGTTGCACTGCCTAATATAAGCGGAATTTTATGCTGATATGCACGATACGCAGCTAAATCACGGGCATGGTAGCGCAGCGTGTCTTGCTGTTTAAAAGACGAGTCATGTTCTTCATCAACCACTATCATGCCGAGCTTTAAAAATGGCAGAAAAATACTCGAACGTGTGCCTATTACTATGGCGCAGCTGGCTTTTTCGCAAAAACGCCAGGTTTGTAAACGTTCATTATCGGTTAAAGCTGAATGCCAAAGCATAATGGGGGTGTCGGGAAAGCGGCGGCGAAAGCGGTTAACGGTTTGCGGGGTTAAGCCTATTTCGGGCACTAATACTAGTGCTTGTTCGCCGCGCTTTAGTACTTCTTCTAAACATTGTAAGTACACTTCTGTTTTGCCGCTACCGGTTACACCTTCTAATAAAAAGCTGCTAAAACCGCTGCTTTGATTAATTGTGGTGCAGGCAACCGCTTGCTCTTTGTTAAGTGTTGGTTTGCTGCCCACTGTTGGGGCTACACTTTGCCAGTGGTTATCATGCTCAATTGACTGTGTTATGAGTGCCTTATCTATTAAGCTATCAATGGTTTTTTTACTAAAGCCCAAAGCTTTTAACTCGGTTAATGACGACTTGCCTGATTGCGATAGCTGCTTTAGTAAATTAAGTTGAGTCTTAGCTTTTAATGACGGCAGCAGCGCGCCTTTTTCCGTTAGGGCTACCATATTAATGCTGGTTTTATCAGGCGATTCGCCTTGGCGTAGTGCGCTTGGCAATGCAATATGAATGGTTTCACCCAGCGGGTAGCAATAATAACGGGCAGTAAAGCGCAGTAACTCTATGTGCTCTGCAGATAAAATTGGCGTATCGTCGATAATTTCAAAAATTGCCTTTATTTTGTTTTCAGGCACTTCGGTTGTTGTTTTAAGCGCTAAAACCACGGCTACTTTACGTTGATTACCAAAGGGTACTAACACCCGCATTCCGGGTTTTAATGGCGCAGAAGCTTCACCAAGCTGGCTATCTACTTTATAATCAAAGGTGCGCGGTAGTGGAACTTTTATAGCAACTTCAACAAAATACATAGTAACTCAACTGTTAAAAAAATAATGGGGGAGGGCGTGCTAATACTCGGCCCTAATGTACTAAAAATACAGCTAAAAACCTACTACCAAATAACCTTGTTTACTCAAAATGGTTATTTTTTTAGCAAAAATACTAATTAATGCTTGTGTGCTTGATGGTTGTTGGATAAAATCCGCCACCAATAAATTTGTTTTAACGACGTATGGTGCCAGACTCCGGGTTTGGAGAGCGATGCGGCCTTAACTAGAGGTTTCTATGAAAGAAGGTATTCACCCTAAGTACGAAGTAATTTCTGCAACTTGTTCATGTGGAAACGAATTCGAAACTAGCTCTACTCTGTGTAAAAATATTCACCTAGACGTTTGTTCTGCGTGTCACCCGTTTTACACTGGTAAGCAAAAGATTTTAGACACTGGCGGACGTGTTGATCGTTTCAACAAGCGTTTCGGTGCACTTGGTAGCAAAAAGTAATTATTGCTATTTAGTTAAAAAAAAGCATCTTAGGATGCTTTTTTTATGCCTAAAAATCCTTTAACTTCCCCCTAACCTCGCTAGTTTTAAGTTTATTGCTTTTGCATAACTATTTCCTGTTCTTATTCTCGGTATGCATAAACCTTTGCAGACAAATGACCTAATATTCTCTATATTTTTAATAGCTAAATTTTAAACTCGGTTTCTAAAAGTAGCCAACATGAAGCTATGTGTTGTTAAAGCAGAATAAATAATCGCTTTTAGCTGATTTTATTCACATTTTAAAAACGCTGTTTTGTGAATAATACTTTTAACTAAAATAAGCTTGAAAAGTGCCTTTTAGCACAATTTATATTTATGAAAAGTAGCGATGTTTTTATCGAAGTTGCTGAAAATTCGCTTAAAATTAACAGATCTAGCATATAACAGGATAGACCTGATATTGCTTGGAATTTAAAAATAATAAGGGTATCGTACTTTAAGGCATGTTAAGTGTCGCTTTACTCCCTCTCACTTTAACTTAAATTGCAGGATATAATCGCGTTATGTCGGACTTTCGTGAACAAGCACTACATTATCACTCTCACCCCGTTCCAGGTAAAATCAGCATTGAGCTAACCAAGCCTGCAGAAACGGCTCATGATCTCGCTTTAGCTTATAGCCCCGGTGTAGCTGAGCCGGTGCGTGAAATTGCTGCTGACCCTGTAAATGCCTATAAGTACACAGGTAAAGGTAATTTGGTTGCAGTGATCACCAATGGTACTGCTATTTTAGGTTTAGGAAATTTAGGGCCTTTAGCGTCAAAACCGGTAATGGAAGGCAAGGCGTTGTTGTTTAAGCGTTTTGCAGGCATTGACTCAATTGATATTGAAGTAAAACACCGCACCACCGAAGACTTTATAAATACTGTGGCTAATATTGCTGATACTTTTGGCGGTATTAACCTTGAAGATATTAAAGCACCAGAGTGTTTTGAAATTGAAAAGGCGCTTATTGAACGCTGTAGTATTCCTGTTTTTCATGATGATCAGCACGGCACGGCTATTGTAACGGCTGCAGGTATGATAAATGCGCTGGAAGTGCAAGGCAAAGATATTGAAGATGCAGTTATTGTATGTTTAGGTGCCGGCGCTGCAGCGATTGCTTGTATGGAGTTATTAATTAAGTGTGGTGCACTGCGTGAACATATTTATATGCTTGATCGTAAAGGTGTTATTCACACTCGCCGTGATGATTTAAACGAGTACAAACAGTTATTTGCTAACAATACCGATAAGCGTACATTACAAGATGTAATTGAAGATGCTGACGTATTTGTTGGTGTGTCGGGCCCTAACTTATTATCGGCCGATGATTTAAAATTAATGGCAGCAAAGCCAGTCGTATTTGCTTGTTCGAACCCAGACCCTGAGATTGATCCGGCACTGGCACACGGCGCACGAAGCGATTTAATTATGGCAACAGGACGCTCAGATTACCCTAACCAAGTTAATAACGTGTTGTGTTTTCCGTTTATTTTCCGTGGTGCACTTGATGTGCGTGCTAGTGAAATTAACGATGAAATGAAAATTGCAGCAGTTGAAGCTATTCGTAGTATTGCCAAAGAGCCGGTTCCACCAGAAGTACTAAAAGCTGCCGGTGTAGATAAGCTAGCGTTTGGTGCAGAGTATATTATTCCTAAGCCTATGGATCCGCGTTTATTGCCGCGTATTGCTAAAGCAGTTGCATTAGCAGCCATTGCTTCAGGCGTAGCGCAAATAGAGCTGCCAGCAAACTATATGGAATAAGCAGCATTATGTTGCTCGGTATTAAGTTACTTCAGTGTAATTTATAGCCATAAAAAAACCTCAGCATGGCTGAGGTTTTTTTGTTTAAAAGCCGCTGTTTAGTCTTCGTTTAAAACAGGAACCTCTAAGCCCATTTCTTGCATTATTTTTTTCACTTCTTCAGGCACTTTTTCGGCGTTATCTTTACGTAAATCATCATCGTTAGGTAACGGTTGCCCAGTAAACGCATGCAAAAATGCTTCACATAATAGCTCGCTATTAGTTGCATGGCGTAAGTTATTAATTTGCCTACGGGTGCGTTCATCGGTTAGTACTTTTAATACATTTAGCGGGATCGAAACGGTGATCTTTTTAACTTGCTCTGATTTTTTCCCGTGTTCTGCGTATGGGTGAATATACTCGCCATTCCATTTTGCCATAAGATGTATCGTTGCCTCAGATTATTAATTGCTCACCCTACTAAAAAATAGCGCGAATATGCGTGAAATTCTATCGATTTAAACAAATTAGTCAAATACTTGTTGCACAGATGGCTAGGTGTTTAAATGTTTTGACTTCTTAAGTTGAATGAATTACTGTTTTAGACGTCTAAACATCTAAATAAAGCAGGTAATAAATATGAGTGAAAAAAATAAAGCGACAATTGCAGTTCGCAGTGGTGTCGATGCTGATAAGCACCATGGCGCGGTTGTGCCTCCGCTGTATTTATCAACCACTTATTCGTTTGCCGACTTTGATACAAAACGTCAATATGACTATGGCCGCAGTGGTAATCCAAATCGTGATACTTTAGCCCAAGCACTCAGCGAACTCGAAGGTGGTGCTCGCGGCATTATTACTGCAACAGGAATGGCTGCCGTACATTTAGCCACTCAGCTGCTTAATAGTGACGATACGTTAGTGATCCCCCATGATTGTTATGGCGGCAGCTATCGCTTATTTACCTCATTACAAAAGCGCGGCCTATTAAAACTCGAAGTGTTAGATTTAACTAAACCAGAAAGTTTGCAGCAAATTTTAGTAATCAAACCTAAGTTAATTTGGATAGAAACCCCTAGTAACCCTATTTTACGTTTAACTGATATTAAAGCAGTAACCGATATTGCGAAACAATGCGGTGCTTTGGTAGCCGCAGATAACACTTTTTTATCGCCTGCATTACAAAACCCGATTAAATTTGGCGTTGATATTGTGGTGCACTCAACCACTAAGTACATAAATGGCCACTCAGACGTGGTTGGCGGTGCGGTTATTGCTGCAACTGACGAACTAGGTGAAGAACTGGCTTGGTGGGCAAATAATATTGGTATAACGGGGGCACCGTTTGATAGTTACTTAACTTTGCGTGGCTTGCGTACTTTAAATGTACGCTTACGGCAGCATCAAGAAAATGCCTTAGCTATTGCTAAGTACCTTGAAAACTCAAAATTTGTTAGCCAAGTATATTACCCGGGGCTAGAGTCGCATCCACAACATGAATTGGCTAAAGCACAGCAACTTGGTTTTGGTGGCATGGTTAGTTTTGACATTAAAGGTGATGTAAATGACGCAGCTGCATTTTTAACAAACCTTAAAACATTTAGCTTAGCTGAATCTTTAGGTGGCGTAGAGAGCTTAATATGCCACCCAGCAACAATGACGCATGCAGGAATGGAAGCCGAGGCTCGTTTAGCCGCTGGCGTTGGCGATACGCTTATTCGTGTGTCGGTAGGTATTGAAGATGTAGCAGATTTATTAGCAGACTTTGATCGGGTATTTAATTTAGTGCAACCAGGTCAGCACAATAACGCAGGTAAAGCAGGTGCTAGCGCAAGTAGTAATGTTAAATTGAGCGCTGCTCACCCGGCGTTGTGGTAATTAATATGACTAATAATATTCATAAGTTTGGTGGTTCGAGTTTAAGCTCAGCCGAGCGCTATAAAAGCGTTGCAAAAATAATTATAGGGCAAGCTCAGCCCGGTGATTGTGTAGTGGTATCGGCTGCAGGAAAAACCACAGATACATTAGTAAAACTGTGGCAAAGTTATCAGCAGCACGATACTCAAGCGCTCGCTGATATTGTATTGCAATTAAACAATCATCAAAGTGATTTAATAACGCAGCTACTGCAGGGCGATTTAAAGCGCAGCGCTTTAACCACTCTAAATGAAGAGCTAAGTTTAGTTGCTAAATTAGCGAGTACTGAGCAGTTGCAAGAAGCGGCGCTACTCGCCCATGGTGAGTTGTGGTCAGCTCGTTTGCTCGCTGCGTATTTACAGCAACTTAATGTTGCTGCATGCATGCAAGACGCAAGAGGCTTGTTTACGCTAAGTGATGGACAATTATTGCATAGCCAAAATACACAGCAGTGTAGTGAGCTTATTAGCCAGCACAAAATTAACGTGGTAACAGGGTTTATTGCGGCTAATACCCAAGGCGATACGGTCACTCTTGGTCGCAATGGTAGTGATTACAGTGCAACCTTATTGGCAAGTTATTGCAATGCTAAACAAGTATATATTTGGACCGATACACAAGGGATATTTAGTACCGACCCACGTAAAGTTAACAAGGCCATTAAATACGCTAAGGTATGTAGAGCGCAAGCTAACTTATTGGCAAGATTAGGTAACCCCGTTTTACACGCTAAAACATTATCGCCACTTAAAAATACCGATATAAAGCTTGCGGTGCGCAGTAGTTTTGACGTGCAAGCAAGCTCAACAAATGTAGTGAAAGAGGGCTGTGTAAAACAAAAACGCTTTATTACTACATTAGAAAATATAGATTTACTTAGTGTTGAAGGGCTAGTTGAGGGTGAGGTAACTCAGGTTAGCCAGCTTATTCAACATAGCTTGCATCATTTTAGTAGCGCGGGTGAAACTTACCTAATAGTACCGGCAGTAGCGACCCATCAAGTAGTTAGTTACTTTGCAGGAAGAGCCAATATTAGCGAGTCTAACCTACATGGTTGCGCGCTAGTTGCTCCTGAGCAAGATATAAACTCATTGAGTACTCAGGCACGCGAGTTGCTCAATTTGCATAATATTGAACCTCGCTTTGTGCATCAAGATAGTGGTTATGTATTGCTACTGACGGATCAGCTTATTGATAGTGATGTGCTTAATGTGCTGCACGATAAACTGATCACTAAAGGCCAAGAAATTGCCTTAATAGTGGCAGGGCTTGGTAACGTAGGGGATGTATTTGTTAGCCAACTATCGGCGCAGCTAGCACGCTTATCAACCGACTTTAATATTAAGTTAGTGGGATTAGCACGTTCGCAAAAACTGCTATTTAATCCCAGCGGCATAAATGTACAGCACTGGAAGAACCAATGGCAGTTAGAGGCTGTTGACTATAGCAGCCAAGATTTATTAACCGCTATTGGCCAGCTTGATTACGAGCATAAAGTGGTTATAGATATAACCGCCAGCGAGCAATTTAGTCAGTTATACCCAGGTTTTGTTGCGCTTGATTGTCATTTAATTAGTGCTAATAAGTATGCTGGTACCGCGCCAACTCCTTGGTATAAAGCGTTGCAGCACAATATTGCGCAGCGCAATTTATATTGGCGCTATAACGCCAGTGTGGGTGCCGGTTTACCAATTAATTTTGCCCTTGCAGATTTACAAAACAGTGGCGATAAAGTAACACGTATAGAAGGTGTTTTTTCGGGTACGTTATCGTGGTTATGTAGTATGTATAATGGCGCAACTGCATTTTCTGAGTTATTACTTGAAGCGCAACAAATGGGTTTTACTGAACCCGATCCGCGCGAAGATTTATCGGGGCGAGATATGCAGCGTAAGCTACTTATTTTAGCGCGAGAGTTAGGGGTTGAATTAGACCTTAACGACATTGCCTTAGCGCCGTTAATGCCCGATGAGCTAGCACTAGGTAGCTGGGATGACTTTTTAGCTAATAAACATAAGCTCGACACTTTTATTGAAGAGCATGCACGCAATGCAAAATTACAAAACGCGGTACTTCGTTATACAGGTTTACTGAGTATTGAGCCCGATAGCGTAACGGCCAAAGTAGGGTTAGCGTATGTTACGCCCAATGACGCATTAGCAAACTTAACCCCGGGTGATAATATTTTTGTTATTAACAGCCAGTGGTACAGCAATAATGCCTTGATTATACAAGGCCCAGGTGCTGGTAAGGAAGTGACTGCAGCAGGCGTTCATTCTGACTTATATTGGCTGATAAAAAACTTAAAGTAATAATTAAATAAAACAAAAAACGGCAACCTAAGAAGGTTGCCGTTTTTTAGCGTAATTAACCATTTAGCTAATGAGAGATATGCTTATGGTTAAAATAGCTCTTCTTCTGTTTTGGTATTTTCTTCAAAAATATCGCTTGGCTGCGAAAGCACATAACTAGTTGGGGTAGTGCCTTTTTCAAAGTATTCAAAGCGGCTAGTGTAATCATTTTTGTGGCTTAATAAGCCAGTCGCTAAATCAATACGAATAGAAACTAATCCTTCAGGTGGTTCAATTGGCGCTTCTGGTTGCCCATCAAGAGCTGCCCTCATAAATTCATTCCATGCCGGTTGAGCTGTTTTAGCGCCCGATTCAGCCCCTGTTATTTGACCACTATCAAGGTTGTTGTTATAAGCAGAACGACCTAGAGTATTGCCAGGGTTGTCAAAGCCAACCCATACTGAGGTGAGTACATTGCGGTTAAAACCACTAAACCAAGTGTCAACAGAATCGTTTGTGGTACCTGTTTTACCCGATAAATCACGACGCCCTAAACGCTGTGCTCGCCATGCAGTCCCCGTCCAGCCTGTTTTATTGCTCCAGCTTCCGCCGCCCCAAATTGCGCTGTTCATAGCGTCTGCAATTAAAAAAGCATTTTGTTTAGAAATAATACGTGGGGCACATTGCACTGTTTGCTGCGCTTTTTCACCTTGCTCAGTATTTTCTATCGTTAGGCTGCTGTTATTTTCGATAGCGAGGGGCTGCGTGTTCTCATCGCAGGCTAGGGCTGGGTTTGCTTTAAATAACACTGTACCAAAGGCATCTTGAATTTCAGATATAAAATACGGTTCTATTAAATGCCCGCCATTAGCAAACGCGCTCATACCACGAGCAAGTTCTAATGGAGAAATGGAAGCACTACCAAGCGCTAAAGATTCACTGCGGTTAATGTCTTTATTATCAAAACCAAATTTAAGTAAATGATCAGCAGTACGTTGCAAGCCTACACCACGTAGAAGACGAACCGAAATAACGTTTTTAGATTGCGCCAATGCGCGGCGAATACGAATTGGGCCATTATAAACTGCAGGGCTGTTTTTTGGGCGCCATGCAATACCTTGGCTTTTATCCCATTGATTAATTGGAGCGTCGTTTAAAATGGATGCTAAAGTGTAGCCTTTTTCCAGAGCTGCAGAGTAAATAAAGGGTTTAATGTTTGAGCCGACTTGGCGTTTAGCTTGCACTGCACGGTTGTACTGGCTTTGCTCAAAACTATAACCACCAACAATTGCTTTAATACGGCCATCTTGAGGGTCTAAAGAGACAATGGCACTAGAGGCTTCAGGAATTTGACTCAATAAATAATTATTATCGTCGTTTTTACGTAGCCATATTTGTGCACCTGGTACTAATATTTCAGTTGCAGCTTTAGGAGCAAAACTTTGGCGGTAACGCGTAATATATTTACGTGCCCACTTTAAGTTATCCCATGTAAGTGTTGCCAGCTCACCATTTTTTAGTAAAACGTCGGCTGTTTTTTCGTTAACCGCCAATACTACCGCGGCTTGTAAGTCGCCAAGCTGTTTTACGTCTTTTAGCTGGTTAAGAATTTGCGCTTGGCTTAATGCTGGTTGTGTTTGCGCATCCCATAATAAACGCTCTGGGCCTCTAAAACCGTGGCGCATATCGTAACTATGTAAGTTATTTACTAAAGCCGTTTGCGCAGCTTGTTGAACGTGGGACTCTACCGAGGTAAATATTTTAAAGCCAGAGTTATACGCTTTATCAATACCGTATTTAGCAACCATTTCTGCACGCACCATTTCAGATATATAAGGTGCGTATAAATCTATTTCAGCGCCATGAAAAACGGCCGTTATAGGTTGATTAATAGTCTCTTCATATTCGCTTTGGGTTATATAACGTTCAGACAACATTCTACCAAGTACGACATTACGACGCGCTTTAGCACGCACTGGATTGCGAATAGGATTAAGCGCTGAAGGTGCTTTTGGCAGGCCGGCAATCATTGCCATTTGCGCAAGGGTTAAGTCTTTTAGTTCTTTACCGTAATAAACTTGCGCTGCTGCACCAATACCAAACGCCCTATTACCTAATTCAATTTTATTTAAATACAGCTCAAGAATTTCGTTTTTGCTTAATAAGTTTTCAATATGTATCGCGATAAAAATTTCTTTTACTTTACGAATGTAGGCTTTTTCGCGGGTTAAGAAAAAATTACGTGCTAGCTGCATAGTAATAGTACTAGCGCCTTGTTTTTTCTCTCCGGTAGATATAAGTACAAGCGCAGAGCGGACTATACCTATTGGGTCAATACCAAGGTGATCATAAAAGCGGCTGTCTTCGGTGGCTAAAAATGCATTAATGAGGGGTTGTGGTATTTGGTCTATTGTGACCGGAATTCGTCGTTTTTCACCAAATTGATTGATCAACAGACCATCTTTAGTGAATACTTGCATAGGAGTTTGTAATTGCACGTCTTTTAAAACTTGCACACTTGGGATATCAGGTTTAACGTAATAATAAAGGCTGAACAAAGTGATCAGTCCAAATAATGTGCAAATGATAAAAAATTGTAAAGTTCTTTTTAATAAAATCACTGATATTTCCCTAAATGGACTCCCAATTACAAGTTGAGGCTGCTAGTATATATTGATTAAAAAATGAATAGTATTTTTTCAGATAAGAATTATAACTTGTTTATTATTAAAACAAAGGCAAAGTTGCAAACATGCTAAGTCAACTATTTAAAAAGCCATCGCCGATGATGGTAGGCATTGATATAGGATCGCACTCTATCAAAGCTGTACTGTTAAGTGAAACAGACACTGGGCTTCGATTAGAAGCACTTGCAATTGAACCTATGCCAAAAGGCGCCATGAGTGAGCGTACTATTCAAGATATTGAAGCAATTGGTAATGTAATAACTAAATTAAAACGAAAATTACCTAAATCACTAAAAGAAGCTGCGGTGGCTGTTTCAGGCCAGACCGTGATCACCAAGGTGATTTTCATGGATGTCACCTTAAGTGACGCTGAATTAGAATCGCAAATTGAAATTGAAGCAGACAGCTTAATTCCTTATCCATTAGATGAAGTTAATCTTGATTTTGAAAAGCTATCAACCAATGCCGCCGATCCTAGTAAAATGAATGTATTGCTTTCGGCTGCGCGTACTGAAAGCGTTGAAGCACGTGTTGGCGCGTTAGAAGCGGCTAACTTGGTTGCTAAAGTGGTTGACGTAGAAAGCTACGCATTAAGCCGAGCAATGGATGTGTACTATCAACAGTTACCAAGTGATGCATTTAATAAGTGCGTTGCAATTGTCGATATTGGCGCGGTATTAACACTCGTAAGTGTAGTGCAAGCGGGCGATACAATTTATACCCGCGACCAAGTGTTTGGTGGCGATCAATACACTAATAGTATTGTTACTTATTATAATAAAGGCTTTGATGAAGCTGAAATTGGTAAAGCAACCGGCGACTTACCGCCAAATTATACCTTTGAAGTACTTGCACCTTTTCAAACAGCCTTGCTACAACAAGTGCGCCGCGCGGTGCAAATGTTTTTAACCACCACGGGTAAAGATCAGCTAGATTATATTGTATTAACCGGTGGTACAGCTATGATTAGCGGTTTTGAGCGCTTATTAGTCGAAGAGTTAGGTATACACACAATTGTAGCCGAGCCATTTGTAAATATGGAAATATCTCCTAGAGTTGACCGTAATGTATTACAGCGTCATCGCACGCAATTTGCTATTGCAACAGGACTCGCTTTGAGGAGCTTTTCATCATGCCACATATAAATTTACTGCCTTGGCGTGAACAACAGCGTGAAGACTCAAAAAAGAAGTTTATTACTTCATTAATTGCAGTTGTTGTTTTGTGTTTTTTGAGTATGTATTTATTGAGCTCATTTTATGGCGCTTTAAAAGAGGGTCAAAATCTAAAAAACAATTACCTTAGTGCAGAAATAAGTATGCTAGATAAAGAAATAAGAGACATTAGAGAGCTAGATAAGAAAAAAGAAAACCTGCAGCAGCGTATGCGCTTAATTGAAAACCTTCAAAGGAGTCGTAATTTAGGCACGCAAATTATGGATGAAGTCGCAAAAATAGTACCTGCAGGGGTTTATTTAACTAAGCTAGAGCGACGCGGTAATCAAATTCATGTACTTGGAAAAAGCGAATCGAATAATCGCCTTTCAACCTTGTTACGTGAAGTGCAAGGTTCTTATTTATTAGAGCGCCCAGTAATGCAAGGTATTGTTGCTGGCGATAAATCTTCGCGTTTGTTGAGTGATTTTAATATGGAATTTTATGTAAAACCATTCGATAAAATTGGCGAGGTACATGATGAACCTTGATTTTAAAGCATTTAAAGATGTAGATTGGAATGAAATAGAACTTGATAATATAGGTGAATGGCCGGTTATTGTTAAAGTTATTTGCGGTGCTTTTATTGCGGGTTTAGTGTTGTTTTTTAGCTATAGCTTATTAGTTTCAGATGAAATAGACAGTTATCACAACGCGGTAGCCAAAGAGGTGGAGCTGCGCACTACTTATCGCACCAAATATGCGGTAGCCAGTAAACTAGATATTTATCGACTGCAAATGATTGAAATGGAAGATAAGTTTTCTCAGCTATTAAAACGCCTACCAACCTCTAATGAAACCCCAGGCTTGTTAGATGACTTATCTTATGTGGGTACTACCAGTGGCTTAACCTTTTTAAAAATTGGTTGGTTGCCTGAAGTTGAAAAAGAATTTTATACCGAACTGCCAATAAAAATAGAAGTGGTAGGGACCTACCATGAATTTGGTCAGTTTGTAGGTAAAGTGGCTCAATTACCGCGAATTGTTAGTTTACATGACTTTTCTATTTTATCATCTGGAGAAAAGCAGTTAACATTTAGTGTGATTGCAAAAACTTATCGCTACGAAGAGGGGACTAAATAATGAATAAACTCCCTTTAGTGGCTATTTTTACAATGTTATTGAGTGGCTGTAATAGTGACACTTCTGAACAAAAAGAATTTATTGATCAGGTAAAAGCAAGTACTACCCCCAGAGTGGAAAAAATACCAGAGCTCATTCAGTTTGAGTATTTTGAATACAATGCAGGTCAATTGCGTAGCCCATTTGTAGCTCCACAACCTGAAATTATACAAAATAAGTTAACGCAAATTAAAAATTGTTTGCACCCAGATCCAGATAGAGTTCGTGAGCCATTAGAAAAATACCCGCTAGATAACCTAGCGATGAAAGGCACGCTAGGTTCTAATAGCCAAACATGGGCACTTATTACTGCTGCTGATGCAACGCTGCATAGAGTAACCGTAGGGAGTTACTTGGGCACTTACGACGGAAAAGTAAAAAAAGTGAGTAGTGACTATATTGAGTTAATAGAATTAATCCCTGATGGATCTGGCTGTTGGAAAGAGCGTCAGACTAAATTAGAAATGTTAGAGGCGACAATTGATGGCGCAAATTAATAACAAAAAAGGTCATACAAATATGTATAAGGATGTAGGTTCGCTTCATCGTGTATTGTCAGCTTTATTAGTGATTTTTGCACTATTAATAGCCAAAACTGCGGTAGCTGAGCCGCTACTTTATGACGTGCGCTATAATCCATTATTAAAAGGCGAAACCGAACTACAACTGGTATTTGATGAAGAATTAACCCTGCAACCAAGTATTCAAGTGTTCAATAGCCCAGCGCGTATAGAAATGCTGTTTACCAATGCACAGTTAGATCAAGGGTTAGCCGATGTTGCTGTTAATTTGGCTGGAATAAATAATGTAACCAGCGTAATGACAAGTAACGGTTTAAAAGTAACGGTACATCTTGAGCGTTTGAAAATTTATGAAACCCAGGTTAATAATAATCTGGTCTCGCTGCGTATCTCTGATAATCCATTAACCGAGCAAGCGCTAACGACTGATGATGCTGCAGATAGCATTGGCGGTAGTTACATTAATCGTATTCAATCTATTGATTTTCGCCGTGGTGAAAAGGGCGAAGCTAAAGTATTGGTATTTTTGCAAGATACTCAAGCTGCAATAGAAGTACATGAAAGTGGCGGTAAAATTATTGCAGAGTTTCATCACACTGATATTTTAGATGATTTATTATACGAATTAGATGTACTTGATTTTGGTACTATCGTAAGCAATATAGAAACCTTTAAAGAAGATAACCTGAGCCGAATTGTTATTGAGCCAAACGCAGCATTTACGTTTACTTATCAGCAAATAGATAATATTTTTACCTTAAATGTTGAGAAAGACGAAACCCAAAATGCTTACCTTGATGGTGGTAAAGAATATCAAGGTCGACCAATGACCCTGAACTTTCAAGACATTTCGGTACGTGCAGTCTTGCAAATTATAGCCGGATACAACGACTTTAACTTAGTAACCAGTGATTCTGTAACGGGCAATATAACGCTACGTTTAGATGGCGTGCCATGGGATCAAGCGCTTGATGTGGTACTCAGAATAAAAGGCCTTGATAAGCGCATGGATGGCTCTATTTTAATGGTAGCCCCATCAGAAGAGCTTGCAGCACGTGAAGCAAAAGATTTAAAAGCAAAGCAACAAGTAGAAGATTTAGAGCCTTTGTACAGCGAGTACATTCGCTTAAATTATGCAAAGGCCGAAGATTTTGCAGATTTACTAAAAACGGACACTAACAGCATTATAACCCCAAGAGGGAGTGTGTCGGTTGATCAGCGTACCAATACATTATTAATGAAAGATACGGCAAAAAGTATCGAAAGCGTACGCCGCATGGTCGAAACGCTAGATATACCCGTAAAGCAGGTTGTAATTGAAGCGCGCATGGTAACCGTACGCGACAACGTTACAGAAGATTTAGGGGTACGTTGGGGCTTTAGTGATCAGCAAGGAACCGATGGTATTTCAGGCACCCTAGAGGGGGCTGAAAACATCTCTAATGGTAATATTCCAAGCTTGTCTGATAGATTAAATGTAAACCTGCCGGTTGCCAATCCTTCAGCTAGCATAGGTATGCATATTGCTAAACTAGCTAATGGTACGTTAATTGATTTAGAGCTAACTGCGCTTGAAGAAGAAAATAAAGGTGAAATTATTGCCAGTCCGCGAATTACTGCGGCTAACCAGCAAAAGGCGAGGATTGAACAAGGTACCGAAATACCTTATGTTGAATCAGCCTCTAGTGGTGCGACAACAGTAAGCTTTAAAAAAGCAGTACTTAGCTTAGAAGTAACACCGCATATAACACCTGATAACAAAGTTATTTTGAATTTAATTATCACTCAAGATACCCGAGGTGATACAGTACAGACCGGAACAGGCCCTGCGGTTGCAATTGATACGCAACAAATTGAAACGCAGGTACTGGTAGAAAATGGCCAAACAGTTGTTTTGGGTGGTATTTTTCAACAGCAAATTATTAATTCGACCAAAAAAGTTCCTTTATTGGGCGACATTCCATACATTGGAAGACTGTTTAAAAGTACCAGTGAGTTTAACGAAAAGCGTGAACTACTGATTTTCGTCACTCCTAAGATACAAGTTGATTAGGGCGTGATTATATTTGAATATTGATTTTGCAGCACTCTACTTAGTTTACTAAGTAGAGAATATGCAGTGTGGTTACTTCCCAAAATATGCGATAGCAGCATAAAACCAACATGCGCTGCCCTTCGGGTGCACTCTAGTGTTATTTTGCGCTTTACTGTGTGAGTTTTACATAACATTACGTAGTAAAGTTATCAGTAATTTGATAAATATAACTTTGGGTTGCACAAATTTTAACCATGAAAAATAAATACTCCCTAAAATAAGCTAATGTTTTGTTAACTAATGGATGATTATTTAGATTAATTGCTCGTTATATGGCTTTTTATGCTAATTGACTTGAAATACCCAACCGATTACTGAGATAATCCTCTCCTTAATTTTGGGGCCAGGTCGTTAGGCGGGGTTTTATTTCAAATTTTAGAGTTCGTTTGTACTAAAAGATATGGCTGAGAAACGTAATATATTTCTAGTTGGCCCCATGGGGGCTGGCAAAAGTACGATTGGTCGTCACATCGCTGACCAATTACACCTTGAATTTGTTGATTCTGATCAAGAAATCGAACGCCGTACCGGTGCAGATATTGCCTGGGTGTTTGATCTTGAAGGTGAAGAAGGCTTTAGACTTCGTGAAGAATCTGTTATTGGCGATCTAACCGAAATGCAGGGTATTGTACTTGCAACCGGTGGTGGTTCAGTAATGAGTAAAGAAGTTAGAAACAAGCTTTCGGCTCGCGGTATTGTAGTATACCTAGAGACACCGATTGAAAAACAAGTTGCACGCACACAACGCGACAAGCGTCGCCCATTACTGCAAACAGAAGAAGCACCTCGTGATGTATTAGAACGTTTAGCAGAAGAACGCGAACCGTTATATAAAGAAGTGGCTGATTTTGTTGTACGCACTGATGAGCAAAGCGCTAAAGTTGTTGCTAACCAAATCATCGAGAAATTGGATTTTTAATTACTAATATTAAAGGAAATAGCTAAGCATGCTTGAATTATCTGTTAATTTAGACGAGCGAAGTTACCCTATTTATATTGGTCAATCTACACTTCAAGATAATGGCCGCCTAGTTCATCACATTGGTGATTGTCGGCCTATCATCATTACTAACGACACTATTGCGCCTTTGTATTTACAGGGCTTATTAGCGCAGTTAGCAACATTGAATCCACTGCACTTTATTATTCCTGATGGCGAGCAATATAAATCGCTTACCTGGTTTGAAAAAATATCGGCATTCTTACTCGAAAATAACTGTGGTCGTGACACCTGCTTAATTGCATTAGGTGGCGGCGTTGTTGGTGATTTAACTGGTTTTGTTGCTGCATGTTATCAGCGTGGCATTCCCTTTATTCAAATGCCAACGACACTATTATCACAAGTTGATTCGTCGGTAGGTGGAAAAACAGCGGTAAATCATCCACTAGGTAAAAATATGATTGGGGCATTTTATCAGCCACAAGCTGTTTTTATCGACACACAATCATTACATACTTTACCTGCGCGCGAGTTTGCAGCCGGTATGGCTGAAGTGATTAAATACGGTTTGATTTACGATACTGAGCTATTTGCTTACTTAGAGCAAAATGTTGAGCGTTTACAGCAATTAGATGAAGCCTGTTTACAGCATATAATTTATAGGTGCTGTGAAATTAAAGCGCTAATTGTAGCTCAAGACGAAAAAGAGCAAGGCCTAAGAGCACTATTAAACTTAGGTCATACCTTTGCGCACGCAATTGAAGCGCAAATGGGGTACGGTGTTTGGCTACATGGCGAAGCAGTAGCAACAGGTATGGTACTTGCTGCAAAACTAGCATATACACGCCAAGATTTAACCGCTGAGGACGTTACTCGTATCTCTGGTTTAATTGCGCAATATAGCTTACCCACGCAGATCCCGCCGGTAATGACCAGCGAGCATTTTTTGCAGCATATGCGTAAAGACAAAAAGAATAAAAAGGGTACTATCCGCTTTATTCTGCCCACCCAATTTGGACAATGTGCATTAGTGGATGATGTTTCAGATGACCAAGTTCGAGCGTTAATCGAGCAATAATGCAGCCACAAATTTTACCAAGCCGTGCGGCATTGGTGGATAGAATCGCACTGCAATTTGAGTACGGACAAAACCTGATTGTTTTACTAGGCACCTCTGGCCTAGGTAAAAGCTACCTACTCGAAACTTTTATTACTGATAAATATAACGATTTTAATAAAGCATTTGTGCAAGTAACAGCGCAAATGACAGACATTCAATTAATGAGCGAGCTATTAGAGCAAAGCTTTAATGCACCTTTAATTGATCATAGCTTGAGCCTATCCGAAAACTTTTATCAATTATTACAACAGCAAGCTTGTGGCCCTTGTTTATGGGTGCTAGATAACGCCAGGCACTTATCAGAAGAATTACAGGTAGAGTTAGAACTACTGGCTAAAAACTCCCCCAGTACGCTTTATATTATGCTTGCTGCGCAGTCAAAACTGGCCTTTGCAGCGGCAATAAACATTCACTTAGAGCCATTAAACCAAAGTGAAAGTAAGCAGTTAATGCGTTGGTATTTTAGCGACCTGCCTTATGATGAAGACCCAGTTTACCAAGCTTTTATAGCCGCGGCACAGGGTAATCCCAATTTATTACTGAGCTGGCAAGCAACAGAACACATAGCGGATGTTGTTGTAAAAGATAAAGTATCTTGGCGTTTGCATTTATTAATTTTGATGTTAATTATTCTGTTTTTAATAATTGGCTTGTTATATAAATCAGACATGACCCAATGGTGGCAACAATATTATCAGCAAGCTGAGCCTGAAGTGCTCACAACGGCAATTTCGGTTAAGCAAATACAGCAGCCATTAGCGATAGCTAGCGACAATAGCGCTATTGCAGCGTCACCTAACTTACCTGCAAGCACAGTTGAGCTACAAACACCGCATAATGATGTGCCTGCAATTATGCAAAGTCTGACTGCGAAGCAAACAACTCCCAGCTCTAAAAATACACCATCGGTAGAGCCAAAGATATTAGCAACGCAGCCACACAGTAATATTTCAGCTCAGGTTGAGAGCAAAATACTCACAGGTAATGCATGGTACTTACAACAGCCCGACACAAATACAGTTATTCAATTATTAGCGATTACTCAGCAACAAGTCAGTGCTGAATTTATTAGCCAGCATAAACTACAAAAAGTAGCGCATACCTATCAAACTAAAAGAAATAATAAAACTTGGTGGGTGGTAACTGTAGGTAGTTTTACTAATATGGATGCTGCAAAGTTAGCTATGAGCGCTTTGCCTGCAGAGGCTAAAATAAATAAGCCTTTCTATAAAAAAATAAGCAAAATAAAACAAGAAATTGTATTAGTTGATCAGTAAACTAAGCAACTTTAGTGTAAAATCGCGCAACACCAGATTGAAGTAAAGAGCCAATGCAGCAAAAGAGTAGAGCCTTCCTTAAATGGGCTGGCGGAAAATACAGTCTAGTTGAAGATATTAACGCGCGACTAAAGCAAGCTAGCCAGCAGGCTGATACTTTGGTTGAACCTTTTGTTGGTGCCGGCTCAGTGTTTTTAAATAGCGATTTTAAACACTACATTCTTAATGATATTAATGCCGATTTAATTAATTTATACAAAGAACTTAAAAACTCGCCCGATGAGTTTATAAGTGATGCTAAAAAGCTGTTTGTGGATTTAAATAATCATCCCGATGCTTACTACGAATACCGCGTGCAATTTAATCAAAGTAGCGATATATACGAACGCGCAATGCTGTTTTTATATATGAATAGACACGGTTATAACGGGCTTTGTAGGTATAACTTAAAGGGTATTTTTAATGTACCTTTTGGTAAATACAAAAAGCCTTATTTTCCCGAAAAAGAAATGTACTTTTTTGCTAAAAAAGCGCAACAGGCTACGTTTACCTGCCTTGATTACGATGATATTTTTAAACTAGTACCTAAAAATGCAGTTATTTATTGTGATCCACCGTATGTGCCTTTAAGTAAAACAGCCTCGTTTACCTCGTATGCGAAGGGCGGTTTTAATTTAGATGATCAAGCAAATCTAGCAAATTTAGCCGAGCAAGCGGCGTTTGAAAACGATACTCCAGTGCTTATCTCTAACCATGATACGGTATGGACGCGTAAAATTTATAGCCAAGCCACATTAGATCAAATTCAGGTAAAGCGTACTATTAGCCCAAAAGGCGGATCGCGTAATAAAGTGAGCGAGCTAATGGCTATGTACTTAGCACCGAAACAACAATCGCGTAAATCGAAATAATAAAAACAATAAAAAGCAAAATAGCTATTATGATAATGCTAACTGGCGAGTGGTGTTTAAAGTCTGCGTGGCGTTTATGGTTAGATTGCACCCCAAAAAATGCAGCAAGTACACTTTGTAAGGCGCTAAAAAACTGTCGCATATTTAAAATGATGGTTTTAAAGAGGGAAGCTTTTTAGAATCACCAGAGCTTGTAAGCAACTCTAATAAATCTAAATAATGAAACTGTGCACTGCGGCTGTCGCCTGTTATCCATGAAGACCAAGACGACTCATCTGTTACTTTAAGGCAAGCACTTACAGCTGTATCTGTAGTGGTTGTTTGTTTTTGCTGGCAATTGTTAATTGCTGTTAAATCTTGCTCAGAACTTGAGATAAAATTTAACGCTCCAACAAACAAAAGTGCTGACGCCATTAATATCCCCGTTTTAAAAGCACGCATGATTTAAACCTAATAATTTGATCCTTTTTTAAGCATAACAAAAATTGCTTAAATAACAAACTTAAATTTTATCATTAGCTTCTAAAGTCGAATGAAAATAAAGGCTTATCAATAATCTTTATTTTTATTAAGCCATTATATTTGTCGCGATTACTTGGGTAACATCATTAATTAAGTTACATTAACGCAATATATTATTCATTGCCGGATTAACTATGTTGAACCCAGAAAAAAAATACTTAATAGCCCCTTCTATTTTATCTGCTGATTTCGCTAAACTAGGTGAAGATGTTGATAGTGTACTTGCTGCGGGTGCCGATGTGGTTCACTTTGACGTGATGGATAATCACTATGTGCCTAACTTAACTATTGGCCCTATGGTGTGTAAAGCGCTCAGAAATTACGGCATTAAAGCGCCTATTGATGTGCATTTAATGGTTAAACCGGTTGATAGCCTTATTCCTCAGTTTGCCGAGGCCGGTGCTTCAATTATTACCTTTCATCCAGAAGCCAGTGAGCATATTGACCGCACATTACAATTAATAAAAGATCATGGCTGCCAAGCTGGTTTAGTGTTTAATCCAGGTACTAGCTTGAGCTTTCTTGATCATGTGATGGATAAAATTGATGTTATTTTAATTATGTCGGTTAATCCAGGGTTTGGTGGGCAAAGCTTTATTCCGCATACTTTAGAAAAACTACGCCAAGCAAAACAACGTATTGTAGAATCGGGTCGCAATATACGCTTAGAAGTTGATGGCGGAATAAAAGTCGATAACATTGCCGCTGCTGCAGAGGCAGGAGCTGATATGT
Source organism: Pseudoalteromonas sp. SR45-4 (assembly GCF_014163535.1). Classification (NCBI taxonomy): domain Bacteria; kingdom Pseudomonadati; phylum Pseudomonadota; class Gammaproteobacteria; order Alteromonadales; family Pseudoalteromonadaceae; genus Pseudoalteromonas; species Pseudoalteromonas sp. SR45-4. The sequence continues at coordinate 7,284 of NZ_JACJDO010000013.1, read as the reverse complement.
TTGTAGCGGGATCAGCCATTTTTAACCAGCCAAATTACCAAGAAGTTATCGATCAAATGCGTGAGCAATTAGGAAGTGTTAAATAATGAAGTACGACCTAGCCCTGTTTGATTTAGATGGCACCTTAGTAGATAGTGTATACGATTTATACATAGCACTTAATCTTACTTTGAGCGACTTAGCATTTCCGATTGTTAGCCAGCGCTTAGTAGAAAGCTGGGTTGGTAATGGTATAGAAGTATTAGTAAAACGCGCACTGAGTGGCGAAATGCAAATAAGTGAGCATTTAGATAAAGTACTTAGCGATAAAGCATTTACATTATTTTACCAACATTATGAACAGCAAGTAGGTGAATATAGCGTACTTTACCAACATGTTGAAACTGGGCTTGCTGCCCTACGTGGTATGCCCAAGGCATTGATCACTAATAAAGATCGTTTATTTACCGAAAAATTACTGGATAAGTTAGCCTTAACGAGTCATTTTGAGCTAATAATTTGTGGTGATGACATGGCTAAAAAGCCATCAGCAGAGCCGTTGTTATTTGCCTGTAATAAACTAAATGTTGAGCCCAGTAAAGCGATTATGATTGGCGACTCTAAAAGCGATATACTAGCTGCCAATGCAGCTAAAATTGACGTTATTGCACTGAGCTATGGTTATAATCAAGGTGAAAACCTTAAGGACTATAATCCACAGTACCTATGCGATAACTTCTTAGATATAATACCTGTTCTTACACAGCGCTAAGTGCTGTTAATTAAGCAAAATAAAGGAAAATCATGAGTAAACCAGTAGTTTTAAGTGGCGTGCAGCCAACCGGTGGTATGACAATAGGCAACTATGTTGGCGCTATTAACCAGTGGCTAAAGTTACAGGAAGACTATGATAGCTACTTTATGCTTGCAGATCTTCACGCAGTAACTGTGCGTCAAGACCCTGAATTACTTCGCTCGCGAGTTTTAGATGGTGTAGCGCTTTATACTGCTTGTGGTATTAACCCAGAAAAAGCCGCGTTATTTGTGCAATCGCAAGTACCAGAGCATGCACAACTTGCTTGGGTATTAAACTGTTATGCACAAATGGGCGAACTTAATCGTATGACCCAGTTTAAAGATAAGTCGGCAACGCACGCGCACAATATTAACGTGGGCTTATTTGCTTACCCAGTATTACAAGCGGCCGATATTTTATTATACCAAGCAGAGCAAGTGCCGGTAGGGGAAGATCAAAAGCAACACCTTGAACTAACCCGCGATATCGCAACACGTTTTAACAACCTGTATGGCGAGGTATTTAAAATACCTCAAGCGTATATTCCAGAGTTTGGTGCGCGAGTAATGAGCTTGCAAGATCCGCTGAAAAAAATGTCTAAGTCTGATGAAAATCTAAATGGTTTTATTATGATGTTAGATGAGCCAAAAAAGATTGAGAAAAAACTGAAAAAAGCAGTTACCGATTCAGACGAACAAGCGCGTATTTACTTTGACCGAGCTGAAAAGCCTGGAGTGTCAAACTTACTTACCTTGTTAAGTGTGGCAACTAAACGTTCAATTGAAGATTTAGTGCCAGAGTACGAAGACAAAATGTACGGCCATCTGAAAAAAGACACAGCAGATGCGGTGGTGGCAATGATTGAGCCAATTCAAGCGCGTTTTAAAGAGATCAGAGAAGATCAAACACTCCTTAATAACATCATGAAGCGTGGCGCAGAAAAAGCCAGCAGCCAAGCCGAAGGTACGTTAAAAGCTGTGTACGATGCACTCGGTTTTATTCCTCGCGGCTAAACCTTGCTAGTTAAAATGATCAATAAAAATGCCGCTTTATTTATAAAGCGGCATTTTTGTTTTATTAGTATATTTGGCGGTTAATAAAAGAAGTTAACCACCAAATACACAAAAAAATGAATAGCTACCCAGCTACCCAGCTAAGCTGCACTCGTTATTTAAGCAGTTCTTTTAAATAACGACCAGTATGCGAGCGCTCACACTCGGCTACTTGCTCAGGTGTACCTGCAATGAGTATTTCACCACCGCCAGCTCCGCCTTCAGGGCCTAAATCGATAACCCAATCTGCGGTTTTAATAACATCGAGGTTATGCTCAATAACAACAATAGTATTACCGTGATCGCGCAAGCGATGAAGTACAACAAGCAGCTGTTCAATATCGGCAAAGTGTAAGCCTGTTGTTGGTTCATCAAGTATGTATAGCGTTTTACCGGTATCGCGTTTTGACAGCTCGCGGGCTAATTTAACTCGCTGTGCTTCACCGCCCGAAAGCGTTGTAGCTGCTTGGCCTAAACGAATGTACGATAAACCTACGTCCATCAGGGTTTTAAGTTTGCGTGCAATGGCCGGTATTTTATCAAAGTAGTCGTGGGCATCTTCCACTGTCATGTCGAGTACTTGATGAATATTTTTACCCTTATACAGTACTTCAAGGGTTTCGCGATTATATCGTTTACCCTTACATACGTCGCACGGCACGTACACATCAGGTAAAAAGTGCATTTCTACCTTAATTACGCCATCGCCTTGGCAAGCTTCACAGCGTCCGCCTTTAACGTTAAAGCTAAAGCGACCTACTTTATAACCACGAGAGCGCGACTCTTGCGTACCGGCAAATAATTCACGAATACCAGTAAAAATACCAGTATAAGTAGCCGGGTTAGAGCGTGGTGTGCGGCCAATGGGGCTTTGATCAATGTCGATCACTTTATCAAAATGCTCAAGCCCTGAAATTGATTTATACGCAGCAGCTTCGGCAGTTGTTGCGCCATTTAATTCAGTATGCGCAAGCTTAAATAAGGTGTCGTTTATGAGCGTAGACTTGCCCGAGCCAGACACACCTGTTACACAGGTCATTAAGCCAAATGGAATTTTTAAATCAACATTTTTTAAGTTGTTACCAGTAGCGCCAAATAACTCCAGCCATTTGTCGTTAGTGGGGTGGCGTAATTTAGGTATTTCTATTCTACGTACGCCGGATAAAAACTGCCCAGTAACCGACTCTTTACAGGCTAAAATATCGTCGCGAGTACCTTGGGCAATAATATGCCCGCCATGCACACCAGCACCTGGGCCAATATCAATAATGTGATCGGCTGCGCGAATGGCATCTTCGTCGTGCTCAACCACAATGACCGTGTTACCTAAATCACGTAAATGCACCAATGTTTTTAATAATCGGTCGTTATCGCGCTGATGCAAACCAATTGATGGCTCATCCAGTACATACATAACACCCACTAGGCCTGCGCCAATTTGGCTTGCAAGGCGAATACGTTGTGCTTCACCGCCCGAAAGCGTATCGGCACTTCTATCGAGTGAGAGGTAGTTTAAACCCACGTTAATTAAAAACGATAAACGGTCGCGAATTTCTTTTAATATTTTTTCAGCTATTTGGCCTCTTTGTCCGGTTAGTTTTAACCCTTCAAAAAAGTCCATTGCTTCACCAATACTCATATGAGTAATAGTGGGTAAGTTAGTTTGGCCAATGAATACATGGCGTGACTCTTGGCGTAAACGCGAGCCATGACAGCTAGGGCAAGCCTGGCTGGTTTGATACTTTGCTAGTTCTTCACGTACCGAGTTTGATTCAGTTTCACGGTAGCGACGGTACATATTATTAAGTACCCCTTCAAACTCGTGATTACGGGTAATCAAATCGCCGCGGTCGTTACGGTAGCTAAAGGCTATTTTAGTAGTGTCTGAGCCTTCTAAAATGATTTTTTGCGAGGTTTTATCTAAATCCTGATATGGCACATCTAAATCAAAATTATAATGCTGCGCAACGGCTTGTAGCATTTGGTAATAATAAAAACTACGTTTATCCCAGCCTTTAATTGCGCCACCGGCCAAGCTTAGTTCAGGGTTTTGTACTACGCGGTTTGGATCAAAATATTGGCGTACGCCTAGGCCGTCACAGCTTTGGCATGCTCCGGCTGGATTGTTAAACGAAAACAATCTTGGCTCTAACTCGGTCATGGCATAGCCACAAGTAGGGCAGGCAAAATTAGCCGAAAACAGCATTTCTTCTGCGCTGCTGTCATCCATATAAGCTATGTTAGCCACGCCACCCGACATTTCTAATGCAGCTTCAAATGACTCAGCTAAACGCTGTTGTTGGCCATCTTTTACTTTAAAGCGGTCTACAACTACTTCTATAGTATGTTTTTTATGTAGATCAAGTGGCGGTGGATCCGATAGGTCACATACTTCGCCATCAATACGGGCACGAATGTAGCCTTGGCTCGCCAATTGCTCAAGGAGCTTAACATGCTCACCTTTACGCTCTTTTATTACCGGTGCAAGCAACATGAGTTTACTGCCCTCAGGCAGAGCTAAAACAGTATCGACCATTTGGCTAATAGTTTGTGCGGCTAACGGTAGGTCGTGAGTTGGGCAACGCGGTTCGCCCACGCGGGCAAACATTAAACGTAAATAGTCATAAATTTCGGTAATCGTACCCACAGTCGAACGCGGGTTGTGCGATGTTGACTTTTGCTCAATAGAAATAGCCGGAGAAAGACCTTCAATATGATCTACATCGGGTTTTTCCATCAGTGATAAAAACTGCCTTGCATACGCAGAAAGTGATTCAACATAACGACGCTGCCCCTCTGCATACAAAGTATCAAATGCAAGCGAAGACTTACCCGAACCAGATAGGCCAGTAATAACAATTAACTTATCACGTGGGATGGTTAGGCTGATGTCTTTTAAATTGTGCGTGCGGGCGCCTCGGACTTCAATGTTTTCCATGCTATCTCGTCTATTACCAAAATTATTTGTCCAGTATCGCATAATACGTAACATTATTAATCTATGATCAATGAAAAATCCTTACTTATGACGATTAATTATTAGTAAGCTTATGGTAGAATATCAGCCTAAATTTTCCACACAGTAAGATCACGCAAATAATGACCGCATCTTCACTTAATTCACGAGAAAAACGCGCTGCCATATCGCTAGCTAGTGTGTTTGCATTTAGAATGCTCGGCTTATTTATGCTGATGCCTGTATTAGCTATTTATGGCCAATCATTGGAGGGCTTTTCGCCTATCTGGATAGGCTTTGCTATTGGCGCGTATGGGTTAACTCAAGCGGTGTTGCAAATACCTATGGGCCGACTGTCTGATAAAATTGGCCGTAAAAAGGTTATTGTTGGCGGCTTACTAATGTTTGCGCTGGGTTCGGTAATAGCTGCATTAGCCGATTCAATTCAAATGGTTACAGTTGGGCGTGCGCTACAAGGCATGGGCGCTATAGCCAGTGCATTACTGGCATTTGCTTCCGATTTAAGCCGCGATGAACAACGCCCTAAAGTAATGGCCGTTATTGGTATGAGCATAGGCATGAGCTTTGCGTTTGCTATGTTACTTGGGCCAATCGTTGCTGCCTCGTGGGGTATTTCGGGGGTATTTTGGTTAACCGCAATATTAGCTATAATCGGCATATTTATAGTGACTATGCTAGTGCCTAATGCGGTTAATAAAGCCCCTAAAGGCGATACCCTCGCCAGCTTTAGCGATATTAAAAAATTGATTAAACACCCGCAGCTAGCGCGCTTAAATGCGGGCGTATTACTATTACATTTAACCCTCACTACTATTTTTGTAGTGTTACCGAGTCAGCTTATTAAAGATGGCTTAGTGGCCGATAATCACTGGCATTTATATATCCCAGTATTATTTTTAGCTTTTTTATTAATGGTGCCTATTATGATAATCGCCATTAAAAAAGAGAAAGAAAAGCAGGCATTTATTGGCTCCGTTATACTGTTAATGTTGAGCATGCTGGCTATGTCGGTATGGGTTAACAGTATTGTAGGTATTGCTGTTTGTATGCTGTTGTATTTTGTTGCATTTAACTTTTTAGAAGCCACCATGCCAGCGCTAGTATCGCGTATTGCACCAGCAAGCCAAAAAGGTTCTGCCATGGGTGGGTATTCTACTAGCCAGTTTTTAGGTGCCTTTTTAGGCGGTATGCTTGGCGGTTATGTAGCACAAACCACAACAACGCAAGCGGTGTTTGCGGCAGCGGCACTTGTTGGGTTAATATGGCTTATTATTGCGTGGAAAATGCAAGTCCCACCCAAAAGTAAAGTTATTAGCTTAATGACCAAATTAGACTCAGAAGAGCAGGCACAGTCGCTTGCTTCTCTGTTAGTTGCTTTACCTGGCGTAATAGAAGCAACTGTAGTGCGCGACGAAAGCCGCAGCTACTTAAAGATTAATGATAAAGAATTTGACCTAGACCAAGCACGTAAAGTAGCTGGTTTAATCTAACGTTTATAGGAGATAGTTCCATGGCACGCGGTGTGAACAAAGTAATTTTGGTTGGTAATTTAGGACAAGATCCTGAAGTACGTTATATGCCTAATGGCAACGGTGTAGCAAATATCACCTTAGCAACTTCAGATAGCTACAAAGACAAAAACACTGGCCAAATGGTTGATAAAACTGAGTGGCACCGTGTGGTATTTTTTGGCAAGTTAGCAGAAATTGTTGGTGAATATTGCCGTAAAGGTTCACAAATTTATGTTGAAGGTAAACTTCAAACACGTAAATGGACTGACCCACAAGGCCAAGAAAAATACACGACTGAAATTGTAGTTGACGGTTTTACCGGCCAAATGCAAATGTTAGGGAGTCGTGGTGGCGACCAGCAAGGTGGTGGTTACCAAGGTAATCAATCTCAAGGCGGACAGCAAAGTGGTGGTTATCAAAATAATCAATCACAAGGCGGCCAACAAAGTGGTGGTTACCAAAACAACCAAGGGCAGAATAACCAACAGCAAGGTGGTTATGCTCCACAACAGCAGTCTGCACCAGCAGCACAGCCACAGTCTGCTCCTGCACCACAGCAAAATAACCAATATCAGCAGCCACAAGGTGGTTTTGCACCACAGCAAAGTAGTGCACCACAACAGCAAGGTGGCTTTGCTCCTAAACCGCAAAGTGCTCCACAAGGCGGCGCGTCTAACCCAATGGAACCAACCATTGATTTTGATGACGACATACCGTTCTAGCACACAGTTAAACTAAGAGTGTAAGAATAAAGATCTAAGCATACCATAACCCAGTGTCATTACTGGGTTTTTTGTTTGCCCAGCGAAGCTGGCAAACCCGATAGGCTGAAAGATGCCTTATTACCCTGACTAAGGGGAAGATAATCTGAATGGCAAGGGCGTCACTGGCCAACGGTGGGGTCTGAAGGAAGCCATAAGAAGTTAGAGGTACACAACTAACCGTAACCTGTTTCGGCAGTATTGGTGG
>NZ_JACJDO010000139.1:0-251 GCF_014163535.1 Pseudoalteromonas sp. SR45-4 | reverse complement strand
AACAGATTAATATTTCTGTACTCGATATAATTGCGATGGGGGGACGGAGCAGGCTAAGCAAGCATGGCGTTGGTAGTCCATGTGAAAGTGAGTAGGGCGTTTGTTTAGGTAAATCCGGACGAACATTAAACCTGAGACACGAGACGAGTCACCACGGTGATGAAGTTGCTGATGCCATACTTCCAGGAAAAGCCTCTAAGCTTCAGATTATATGGAATCGTACCCCAAACCGACACAGGTGGTCAGGTAGA
>NZ_JACJDO010000138.1:0-253 GCF_014163535.1 Pseudoalteromonas sp. SR45-4 | reverse complement strand
TAATTGCGATGGGGGGACGGAGCAGGCTAAGCAAGCATGGCGTTGGTAGTCCATGTGAAAGTGAGTAGGGCGTTTGTTTAGGTAAATCCGGACGAACACTAAACCTGAGACACGAGACGAGTCACTAAGGTGATGAAGTTGCTGATGCCATACTTCCAGGAAAAGCCTCTAAGCTTCAGATTATATGGAATCGTACCCCAAACCGACACAGGTGGTCAGGTAGAGAATACTAAGGCGCTTGAGAGAACTCGGG
>NZ_JACJDO010000137.1:0-254 GCF_014163535.1 Pseudoalteromonas sp. SR45-4 | reverse complement strand
TTTAGAACTTATTTGTTCGTAGTGTCCACACAGATGATTGTTAATTAGTGCTTGTCCTTCGGGATAACTAATTAATATGCTCTTTAAAAATTTGGAAAAGCTGATAATAAAATTCTGATAGATACATTGTATTTATCAAGAGTTTTCAAAAGTAAAAAAAGAATGGTAGCAGTACCATTCAGTGCCATTTAATTAACTCTTATGAGTTGATTGATTGGTATCTACTTTAGTATTCAATATTGACTTCTGGCGAA
>NZ_JACJDO010000136.1:0-254 GCF_014163535.1 Pseudoalteromonas sp. SR45-4 | reverse complement strand
ACTGAATGGTACTGCTACCATTCTTTTTTTACTTTTGAAAACTCTTGATAAATAACAATGTTATTCATCAGAATTTTATTATCAGCTTTTCCAAATTTTTAAAGAGCATATTAATTAGTTATCCCAAAGGGACAAGCACTAATTAACAATCATCTGTGTGGACACTACGAACAAATAAGTTCTAAATCGTATAAGGAGGTGATCCAGCCCCAGGTTCCCCTAGGGCTACCTTGTTACGACTTCACCCCAGTCAT
>NZ_JACJDO010000135.1:0-257 GCF_014163535.1 Pseudoalteromonas sp. SR45-4 | reverse complement strand
TTACCACTCGATGCTGTCGTTTGGTCTGTGATTGGTATGAGTTTATTTCGTCATGAATCTGTTTGGGATATAGCCTCTAAAATGGACATCGCCTTACCAGGTAAAGGGAAACTAGTTGCCCCTAGTGCCATGGTTCAAGCGAGACAACGCTTAGGTGAAGATGCTGTCGAGCAGGTCTTCAAGATGATGGCGTCACGGCATTATAATCATGCCCACTTCGATACATTTTGTGGCTTAAATCTATTAGCTGTTGATGG
>NZ_JACJDO010000134.1:0-272 GCF_014163535.1 Pseudoalteromonas sp. SR45-4 | reverse complement strand
ACTCGAAAAATAAAGGATGTATTATACGCATCCCTTGAGACGCTAAAGCGACTCAAAACGTTCTTTAACAATATAAAGCAATCATCTGTGTGGGCACTCGTACAGATTGAGTTCTAACAGCCAACCTACTTACTCTTTATGGGTAATTAGCGAGGCAAACAAATTAGAGTCTCAATTGAAAACTGAGTGACCAACAGAATAGTTATTTCGGTAATTATTCGGCACAGTCAATTCAATATCGAAAGATATTAAAATAAATTCAGAATTCATTG
>NZ_JACJDO010000133.1:0-275 GCF_014163535.1 Pseudoalteromonas sp. SR45-4 | reverse complement strand
AAATATAAAGAATGGTGGGGCATGATGGATTTGAACCATCGACCAATTGATTAAAAGTCAACTGCTCTACCAACTGAGCTAATGCCCCGCTCTGATAACTAACTAGCAAACTTTGCTGTTTAGTTGCTTGCGTAAATCCGCCGACTAATATTTACTTTCACTGCTCATAGAATGGTGGGGCATGATGGATTTGAACCATCGACCAATTGATTAAAAGTCAACTGCTCTACCAACTGAGCTAATGCCCCGCTCTATGCACTTAATTTAATTAAGCT
>NZ_JACJDO010000132.1:0-275 GCF_014163535.1 Pseudoalteromonas sp. SR45-4 | reverse complement strand
CTAGGGGCAACTAGTTTCCCTTTACCTGGTAAGGCGATGTCCATTTTAGAGGCTATATCCCAAACAGATTCATGACGAAATAAACTCATACCAATCACAGACCAAACGACAGCATCGAGTGGTAAGCGACGTTTACGAACGGTGGCGACACCCGATTTTTCAAAAGCTTGGTTAAGTAATTCGGGATCTAAGATGCCAGATAAGTTATCAAGCGTTGTAAATTCATCAGCAGATGAGAAGGTGGTTGAAAGAGCTGTTTGAATATCCATAAAAAA
>NZ_JACJDO010000131.1:0-280 GCF_014163535.1 Pseudoalteromonas sp. SR45-4 | reverse complement strand
TGAACTTGGTAACTTTTGATAGCAGTCTCACGTGAGACTCAGGCTTATAAATTGAAATATTGGGCATGAATTGGTTGTTTTATTACATCAGTCTCACGTGAGACTCAGGTTTATAAATTGAAATATTGAGCATGAAATTGGTGGCTTTTTTACATCAGTCTCACATGAGACTCAGGCTTATAAATTGAAATATTGGGCATGAATTGGTTGTTTTATTACATCAGTCTCACGTGAGACTCAGGTTTATAAATTGAAATACTGAGCATGAACTTGGTAACTT
>NZ_JACJDO010000130.1:0-294 GCF_014163535.1 Pseudoalteromonas sp. SR45-4 | reverse complement strand
ATTATTCTTTGTTGGGATATCGCCAAGCGGTAAGGCACCAGGTTTTGATCCTGGCATTCCCAGGTTCAAATCCTGGTATCCCAGCCAACTTCTTCTACCAAGGAAAGTTGTTTAAAGAATAGCTCAGCTAAGAGCTTAAAATTGCAAACTGTGTTTTATTACACAAACGATGCGGGAGTGGCGGAATTGGTAGACGCGCTGGATTTAGGTTCCAGTAACTTCGGTTGTGAGAGTTCAAGTCTCTCTTTCCGCACCATTTCTTGATAAGAAATAAAACTATCAATTATTCTTTGT